>NZ_JBEZWL010000008.1:0-117004 GCF_040648015.1 Streptomyces sp. NPDC029216
TTTTTTTCTTCACCCGCCCCCCACCTTGTAAACCCCGTTATAGGTTACACTGTGCCCCACCCCCCCGCTGGCCGGGGGGGGGGGGGGGGGGGGGGCGGGGGGGGGCCCGGCGGGGGCCCGGACCGCGGGGGCGAAGGGGCCGGCCCGGACGACCGCGGTGACCTCGGCCACCTCGCCCCCGACGCGGCACCCGGCCACCACCGCCCCCTGGGCCCCCGCCACCCGCCCGGCCGCCGCACAGGCGGCCTGCGGGCCGTGCGCCCAGGAAGCCGCCGCCGCGAGGGCCGCCAGATCAGCCGCGGCGCCCGCCCGGTGCCGGGCCACCACCGCCTGCCCGAGCAGCAGCACACCCCCGAACACCGCCACCAGCACCGTGGCCACCACGGTGGCCCACACCGTCGCGGAGCCCCGGTCCCGGCTCACGGCGGCGGCCCCACGCTGTCCTCGGCCAGGGCCACCGCCCGCGCCCCGATCCGTACGGGCAGCCCCGCCGGACCCGGGGCGGGCGCCGCCACCCGGACCCGCCACAGATCGCCCGACCGCTCCAGCTCCACCTCCGCCCCCGGCGGGGCGGCCTGCCGGGCCGCCGCCAGCACCGCCTCCGCCGGCTCCGACCGGGCCGCCGCCCGGGCCCCCGCCCGGGCGGCGTCCACACACCGGATCTGCGCAGCCGCCGCCATCAGCGCCCACACCAGGAGCGCCGCGAACAGCACCAGGGCCGGAATGACGAGTGCCGCCTCCGCCGTCACATAGCCCCGGTCCGCGAGGGCCCGCGGCTTTACCTCAGAAGGGCGCATCGAGCGCCTTCCCGATGGTCGACTGGAGGGCCGTCGAGACCACGTCACTCGTCACCACCTTGTACAGAACCGCGGCGAACGCACAGGCCGCGATCGTGCCCATGGCGTATTCCGAAGTCGACATTCCCGCGTCGCTCCCGCGACCGCTCACAGCCGTCCGCAGACGAAACCAGATGATCCTCATGACAACCTCCTGTGGGATTACGTTCTTGATGTGATTTCAGGTTTTGATTCGGAGTCCCGCCGCAGCCTCGGGGGACTTCGGGATTTCAGCCGGCCGACAGCAGACCGGAGGCCATTCCGATCACCACCGGAGCCACCCCGACCGCGAGGAAGGCGGGGAGGAAGCACAGCCCCACCGGCGCTGTGACCAGAACCGCGGCCCGCTGCGCCCGGGCGGCCGCCTGCCGGGAACGGTCCGCCCGCAGGGCCGCCGCCAGCCGGGAGACCGGCTCCGCCGCGGGCGCCCCCGTCCGCGCGGCCCGCTCCAGGCACTCCGCCAGGCCCCGGGCCCCGGGTATGCCCGCCAACCTCCCCCACGCCGCGCCCGGTTCGCCGCCGAGCCGGAGCTCCGCCCCCGCCAGCGCCAGCCGCTCGCCCACCGGCCCGCCCAGCGACTCCCCCACCACCTCGGCCGCCTCCACCGGCCCCGCACCCGCCGCCAGACAGGCGGCCAGCAGGTCCGCCGCGAGCGGCAACTGCCCTTCCGCCTCCCGCGGATCCACCCCGGCGGGCGGCCGGGGCCGGGCCGACCACCACCGCACACCGGCCGCCGCACCGCACCCGGCCAGCAGCCCCGGCACCCCGCCGACCAGCAACCAGCCCGCCAGCAGCACCCCGGCCGGCACCGCCCAGGCGACCACCGCCTCCCGCACCCGGCGGCCCCGCAGCGGCCCCCTCCGTACGGGCTCCGCCGCCCGGAAGACGGCGGCGAGCCTGCGCCGCGCCGCCCGCCGCCCTATCTGCGCCGACACCGCCGACGCCAGGCCCCACACCGCCACCGCCACGCACAGGACCGTCCCCAGCCTGTGGACCACCGCCCCGCCCATCACCGCTCCCCCGTCCGTACGATCCGGCGGCACCACAGCAGCCCCAGCGCCTCCAGCACCCCGCCCGCCGCCAGGCAGCCCCAGCCCACCGGCGAGTGCAGCAGCACCCGCAGCGGGTCGGCCCCGAGCCCGGTGCCCATCAGCAGCCCCACCAGCGGCAGCAGCGCGAGCACCACCGCCGTCGACCTGGCCCCCGCCAGCTGGGCCCGCAAGGACTCCTTCCGGTCCCGCTCGGCCCGCAGGGCCCCCTCCAGCCGGTCCAGCCCGGCCGCGAGCCCCGCCCCGCCGTCCACCGAGACCAGCCAGCAGGCCGCCATCCCGGCCAGCCCCTCGGCGCCCGGCTCCCGCGCCGCCTCACGGAGGGCGCAGGCCACGTCGCCGCCGAACGCCGCGGCCGCCAGCACCGCCGCCTCCGCCGGACCCGGGCCGCCGGGGCCGGCCGCCGTACGCCGTATCGCCGCCGTCAGCGCCTGCCCGGGCTGGGCGCCGGCCCGCAACTCCCCGACCACGGCCCCGCACAGCGCCACCACCTCCGCCGCCCTGGCGGACCGTGCCCGCTCCCGCTCCCGGGCCCGCAGCCACCGGCGCACCAGCGGCACCGCGGCCACCCCCAGCAGCAGCGGGATCGGCGACCCACCGAGGACGGCGACCAGCAGACCGGCCGCGAGCACGGCCCCCTCCCGCCACCGCGAGGCCCGCACGCGCACCGCGGCCGCCAGCCGCAGCCCGGGCGGCGGCCCGCCCGGCAGGGCCGCAACTCCCCCCGCCAGGACCAGCCGGGCCCGGCGGGACGGCCCGTCGCCCCCGGCCAGTCCCCAGGCGGCCGCCCCGGCGCACAGCGCCCCGGCGAACACCGGCACCGACCCGAACGCCCCGGCGTTCACCGGGCACCCCGCAGCAGCGGACCGAGCCGCTCCCAGCCCCGCTCCCGTACGAAGCCGCGCGCACCCCAGCGCAGTGCCGGGACGGTCACCACCAGTCCGGCCGGGTCCCGCTCCAGCACATGGACCTCGGCCACCCTCCGGCGCCCCGAGCGGTCCCGGACCAGATGGACCACCAGGGTCAGCGCGGCCGCCAACTGGCTATGCAGGGCGGCCCGGTCGAGACCGGCGGCGGTCCCGAGGGCCTCCAGCCGGGCGGGCACGTGCTCGGCGGCGTTGGCGTGCACCGTGCCGCAGCCACCCTCGTGCCCGGTGTTGAGGGCGGCCAGCAGATCGGCCACCTCGGCGCCCCGCACCTCGCCGACCACCAGCCGGTCGGGGCGCATCCGCAGGGCCTGCCGGACCAGGTCGGCCAGGGTGACCAGCCCCGCACCCTCCTGGTTCGCCGGCCGCGTCTCCAGCCGCACCACATGGGGGTGGTCCGGCCGCAGTTCGGCGGAGTCCTCGGCCAGCACGATCCGTTCGGCCGGCCCGACCAGTCCGAGCAGGGCGCTGAGGAGGGTGGTCTTCCCGGTCCCCGTCCCGCCGGAGACGAGGAAGGACAGCCGGGCCTCGACCATCGCCCGCAGCAGCCGCTGACCGCCCGGCGGCAGGGTCCCGGCGGCGACCAGCTCGTCGAGCGTGAACGCCCTGGGCCGGACCACCCGCAGCGACAGGCACGCCGATCCGACGGCCACCGGCGGGAGGACGGCGTGCAGCCGGGTGCCGTCCGGCAACCGGGCGTCCACCCAGGGCCGGGCGTCGTCCAGCCGCCGCCCCGCGACCGCGGCCAGCCGCTGGGCCAGCCTGCGCACGGCCTCGGCGTCGGCGAAGGTCACCCCCGTCAGCTCCAGCCCGCCGCCCCGGTCCACCCACACCCGGTCCGGGGCGGCCACCAGCACATCGGTGACCCCGGGGTCGGCGAGCAGCCGCTCCAGCGGCCCCGCCCCGACCAGCTCCGACCGCAACTCGGCGGCCACGCCCAGCACTTCCGCGTCCCCGAGCAACCGGCCCTGCGCCCGCAGGGCCGCCGCGACCCGGGCGGGCGTGGGCTCCGCGCCGTCCTCGGCGAGGCGCCGGCGTACGGCGTCCAGCAGGACCGCGCTCATGCCGGCACCCCCTGCGCGGAGCCGAGCGCCCGCCGCCAGAAGCCGTCGCAGAAGCGGGCCAACGCACCCCGCGCGCCCGGCGGTTCCCCCTCGGCCACCCGGCCGGGCAGCCCCACCTCCACGGGCACCTCCCCGGCCAGCGGCGCTCCCAGCAGCGCCGCGACCGCTTCGGCGTCGAGCCCCTGCCGACAGCGGCCCCGTACGACCACGCGGACGTCCCGGGCCACCATCCGCACCCCGGCCGCGACCCGGCCCGCCGCGGCCACCGAGCGCAGTTCGCCGGGGACCACGAGCAGGACGAGGTCCAGCTGGGCCAGTACCTCCGCCACGGCCTCGTCCACCCGGCGGGGCAGGTCGACCACGACCACCCCGCCCCGCCGGCGGGCGGCGGCCACGACCGACCGCATCGCGGCGGGCGGCACCACCACCCGGTCGCCCCGGTCCCAGCTCAGCACGCGCAAGGCGTGCAGTTCGGGCAGGGACTCCTCCAGCGCCCCGGCTCCGACCCGGCCGCGCGAGGCGGCGAGGTCCGGCCAGCGCAGCCCCTCGGCGCCCTCACCGCCGAGCAGGACGTCCATGCCCCCGCCGAGGGGGTCACCGTCGATGAGGATGGTGCGCTCCCCGGACCGGGCGGCCCGCAGCGCGAGGGCGCAGGCGAGGGTGGAGGCCCCGGCCCCGCCGCTGCCGCCGATGACCCCGACGGTCAGGGCGGGCCTCCCGGCCCCTTCGACGACATCGGCGAGGCGGTCGACGAGCCGGTGCTCGGCGTCGGGCAGCCGCAGCACCTCCTCTGCGCCGATCTCCACCGCCCGCTGCCACACGAAGGGGTCGTCGAGGTCGCGGCCGACGAGGAACACCCCGTCCCGGCGCGGTGCCCCGCGCACCCGGCGCGCGACGTCGTCCCCGACCAGGACCAGCGGGGCGGTGTCCCAGCCGACGGCCGCGCGGCCTCCGGCGCCGCTCGCGTCACCCCCGCCACCGGGGTCACCACCGGCCCCGCTTTGCTCCGGCACCGCGTGGTGCACATGCGGCTCGGCGCCCGCCGCGGCGCACAGCCGCAGCAGATCGTCGAGCAGCAGCGGGTCCTCGGTGATGATCAGCGGCCGCCCGCCGCCCGGCACGGCCCCCGCCACACGGGCGGGCAGCCCGCTCCCACCCGCCACGACGGGCTCCGGCGCTTCGCACGACTTCGATCCAGCCATGATCTCCGCCCCCTTCTCACTGCAAATCCACACGCCGCGGACTTCGCGGCTGGAATCACGGTGCAGGGATCCGGAAAAAGAAGTGGATCTTGCTGGAAAACTGTGGACAAGAAGCCACTTGTGAATATCTTCGCCACCCCATCAGGTGAGTTCCGGAGCGCGCCGGAACAACTACGCAGAGTCACGCGTCGGAGGGGGTGAGGGCCGGTGCCGTGCGGGCCCGTCGAAGGGGAGGGGTCGCGCAGATGTCCGTCGGAAGCCGAAGGAGTGGGGCGCAAACCGCGTCCGGACATGCGACGACCCCCGCCGGGGGGGAGAGCGGGGGTCGTCCCCACGGTCCGACTCGGGGGGGGAGGAGCCAGACCGGGTTAGCACGGTCGCGAACGATCCGTGACTTCCATGGTGTACCCGAGAGCCTTCTCAGGCAAACCCACGCGCCACACCTTACGCCGAATGGTGGGCGCATATGCTCGGTGCGTGGAAAATCAGCCCTTGCCGCACTCCTCGCCTCGGACCGCCGCCTTCTTCGACCTGGACAAGACGGTCATTGCGAAGTCGAGCGCCCTGACGTTCAGCAAGTCCTTCTACCAGGGTGGCCTGATCAACCGGCGGGCCGTGCTGCGGACCGCGTACACCCAGTTCATCTTCCTGGCCGGCGGCGCCGACCACGACCAGATGGAGCGGATGCGCGAGTACCTGTCCGCCCTCTGCAAGGGGTGGAACGTCCGGCAGGTGCGGGAGATCGTCGCCGAAGCGCTGCACGACCTGATCGACCCGATCATCTACGACGAGGCCGCGTCCCTCATCGAGGCCCACCACACCGCGGGCCGTGACGTGGTGATCGTGTCCAGCTCCGGCGCCGAAGTCGTCGAGCCCATCGGCGAGATGCTCGGCGCGGACCGGGTCGTGGCCACCCGCATGGTGGTCGGCGAGGACGGCTGCTTCACCGGGGAGATCGAGTACTACGCCTACGGGCCCACGAAGGCGGAAGCCGTGCGGGAGCTCGCCGAGTCCGAGGGCTACGACCTCGCGCGGTGCTACGCGTACAGCGACTCCGTCACCGACGTACCGATGCTGGAGGCGGTCGGGCATCCGCACGCGGTCAATCCCGACCGGGCCCTGAGGCGCGAGGCCGTCGCACGGGAGTGGCCGGTGCTGGTGTTCAGCAAGCCGGTGCGGCTCAAGCAGCGGCTGCCCGGCCTGTCCGTGCCCGCACGGCCCGCGCTCGTCGCCGCGGCGGCGGTCGGCGCGGCCGCGGCGACCGCCGGGCTGGTCTGGTACGCGAGCCGCCGCAGGGCCGCCGCCGCCCTCGCCTCGGCCTGATCCGCGGCCCCTCCGGAGGCAGGAGTCTTGTCCTGACCTGGGGCGATACGGGGTGTCCGAATCACCCAGTTTCGCCGGGAAAGTAAAGAACTCGGGCCAGGGGTTTCACTCCGCTCCGAAGAGAGGTACAAATGAGTCACGGCCCGCGAGACCAAAGAACATCCGAGAGGATCATCTTTAAAACGCAGTAAGGCCCACGGACCGAAGCATGAACGCCGAGCACCCACGCGACGTCGACCCGTCGATTACGGGCCAGCCGCACCAGGCCACGGGCAAAGTACCCGGCCTGATGGGCACCATCGAGGACGCTTGGTAACTGGGCGTAAATGCCAGCGGCGACACCAGAGCAGTATGGTGTCGCCGCAACCCTGTGCGCCCTGCGCCGCGCCCTACGCCGCGCCGCGCTGGAGCGCCTCGCACACCGCCGTCGACTCGCGCGCACCGAGTTCGACCGCGCGCCCGCAGTGCGCGATCCAGGCCGCCATCCCCTCGGCAGTCCCCGAGACGTAGCCCTTGAACGCCTCCAGGTAGGCCTCCGGCCCCTGCTCGGCGTGACCGACCTCGGCCGGGCAGATCGCCTTCGGGTCGAGACCGCTGTTGATCAGCACGATCCGCTCCGCGGCCCGCGCGACCAGTCCGTTGTGCGAGGCGAAGGGCCGCAGCGCCATCAGCTCGCCGTGCACCACCGCCGCCGTGACCAGGGCCGGAGCCGACCCGCCCGCGATGACCACCCGGGACAGGCCGTCGAGCCGCCCCGCGACCTCGTCGGCGGCCGGGAGCGGAAGGTCCACGAGCGGCTCGTCCACCGGCTCACCGGCCAGGCGGGGGCGGCCCACCACGTCCCCCTCCTCGGCCGAACCGGACGCGACCAGGTGCAGCCGGGCGAGGACCCGCATCGGCGACTGCCGCCAGATGCTCAGCAGCTGGCCGGCCTCCGCCGTCAGGCGCAGGGCCGCACCCACCACCAGCGCCTCCGGATCCGCGCCGAAGTCGGTGCGGCGGCGGACCTCCTCCAGCGCCCAGTCGGCCCCGGACAGCGCCGCGCTCCCCCGGGCGGCGCGCAGCGCGGCCTCCGAAGTGATCTCCCCGCTGCGCCGGCGCATGACCCGGTGCCCGTAGACCCGGTCCACGGCCTTGCGTACGGATTCCACGGACTCTGCGACACCCGGGAGGGCGCCCAGGGCCGCCAGCGGGTCAGAAGCACTACTCATAAGTAGGGAGCCTACGCACTGCGCCCCCATAGCACCGACCCCTCCTTGGAGTGGTCTTCTTCACTCACCTTGACCACACTCCGCGGTCGAGCCACTACTCTTGGTGAACATGAAGATCGCTTTCGTGGGAAAGGGAGGCAGCGGGAAGACCACGCTGTCCTCCCTCTTCATCCGCCACCTCGCAGCCAGTGGTGCCCCCGTCGTCGCGGTGGACGCCGACATCAACCAGCACCTGGGAGCCGCCCTCGGGCTCACCGAGGACGAGGCCGCCGCACTGCCCGCGCTGGGCGCGCACCTGCCCCTGATCAAGGAGTATCTGCGCGGCTCGAACCCGCGCATCGCCTCGGCCGACAGCATGATCAAGACGACGCCGCCAGGGCCCGGCTCCCGCCTGCTGCGGGTGGACGAGGACAACCCGGTCTACGAGGCCTGCGCGCGCACGCTGCTGCTGGACGGGGACCCCGTGCGGCTGATGGCGACGGGCCCCTTCACCGAATCGGACCTCGGGGTGGCCTGCTACCACTCGAAGGTCGGCGCGGTCGAGCTCTGCCTCAACCACCTGGTCGACGGCCCGGACGAGTACGTCGTCGTCGACATGACGGCCGGCTCGGACTCCTTCGCCTCGGGCATGTTCACCCGCTTCGACATGACCTTCCTGGTCGCCGAGCCGACCCGCAAGGGCGTCTCGGTCTACCGCCAGTACAAGGAGTACGCCCGCGACTTCGGGATCTCGCTGCGGGTGGTCGGCAACAAGGTGCAGGGGCCGGAGGACATCGAGTTCCTCCAGGACGAGGTGGGCGAGGACCTGCTGGTCACCTTCGGGCACTCCGACTGGGTGCGGGCGATGGAGCGGGGCCGCCCTGCCGCCTTCGACCTGCTGGAGGCCACCAACCGGCTGGCCCTGCGGGCCCTCCAGAATGCGACGGAGGACTCCTACTCCGGGCGGGACTGGGGCAGGTACACCGACCAGATGGTCCACTTCCACCTGCGCAACGCCGAGAGCTGGGGCAACGCCAAGACCGGGGTCGACCTGGCGGAGCAGGTCGACCCCGGCTTCGTCCTCCACGAGGGTCTGGTCAGTCCTCTTCCGGCTCGCCGGCCGGCCCCTCAGCCGGCTTGACCTTGCCCGCGTGCGGGGCGGCCGGAGCGGCCGGCGGCCCCGCGGTGAGGAACTTCGTCCAGCCTTCCTTCGGCGCCTGGCCGACCTCCAGGGACCGCAGCCAGTCCAGCGTCTTCGGGTCCTGGGCGTCCAGCCAGTCGGCCAGCTCCCGGAAGGGCACGCAGCGGACCTCCTTCTGGGTGCACATGGTCTTGATGGACTCCTCGACGGCCCGCATGTAGGTGCCGCCGTTCCACGACTCGAAGTGGTTGCCGATGATCAGCGGTGCGCGGTTGCCCTCGTAGGCCCGGTCGAAGGCCTGCTTCAGGCCGTCGCGCATCTGGTCGCCCCAGTACTGGTGCTGCGAGGGGTCGCCCTGGGTGGTCGTCCCGGACTGGTTGACCATGTAGTTGTAGTCCATGCTCAGGGTGTCGAAGGCCCGCCCCGGCATCGGCACCAGCTGGAGCGGGAGGTCCCAGAGCCCGTCCGTCTTCTTGGGCCAGACCTGCTTGCTGATCCCGCTGGAGTCGTAGCGGAAGCCCATGTCCCTGGCCGCCAGCATGAAGTTCTTCTGGCCTTCGAGGCAGGGGGTGCGGGCGCCGATGAGCTCCTTGTCGTAGTCGAAGGGGAGCGGGTCCATCTCCTTCAGGCCGGCGTTGGTCTTCCAGTTCTTGACGAAGGACTTGGCCTGGTTGATCTCGCTCTTCCACTCCTCGACGGACCAGGTGCCCACGCCGCCGTCGGGACCGCAGAAGTGGCCGTTGAAGTGGGTGCCGATCTCGTTGCCCTCCAGCCAGGCCGCACGGACCTGGGTGGCGGTGTCCTTGATGCCCTGGAGGTCGCCGAAGCCGATGTCGGAGCGGCCGGGTGAGTGCTGCGGCGCGGTGTAGAGGGAACGTTTCTCCTCCGGCAGCAGGTACACGCCGCTGAGGAAGTAGGTCATCCGCGCGTTGTACTCCTTGCCGACCTCGCGGAAGTGCGAGAAGAGCTTCTGGCTGTCCTCGCCGGCCCCGTCCCACGAGAACACCACGAACTGCGGCGGCTTCTCGCCGGGCTTGAGCTTCTCCGGCTTCTGCACGTTCGGCTGCGCACCGGTGTAGGCGGTCGAGCCGTCGCCGATCGGCCGGTTGACGCTGCCGGGCGCCTCGGGGGCGGCGGCGCCCTTCCTCCCGTTCGGCGCGCCGGGGGACCCGCGCCCCGGAGACCCCGAACCGCTGCACCCGGCGGCGCACAGGACCAGGGCCGTGGCGACCAGCCCGCCGGCGATCTTCTTCGTGGCGGCCATCATCCGCACACCTCTCCCTCGCAGTTCCGAAGCAGGACGTTCGCGACGCAACGTCCCACGCGGTGCGGTTTTAGGAAGGTGTGACAAGCCAGACAAAATGCTTAATCACTCTCTCGGGTGGGCTTCTAGGCCATTTGCCCGTATTACCTCCCGCTCTTCTTTACTCTCCATTACCATCCATTTACCGAGTGTTGAGACTCCCGCCGCTTCATCCCTCCCCAGAGGAGACGGGACCCCATGACAGCCACCGCACCAGCCTCATCCACCGTCCGGCAGCCATCGGGCGGGAGGAGCTTCCGCAAGGACCTCCCGGCCGACCTCTCCGCATCCGCAGCCGTCTTCCTGATCGCCCTGCCGCTCTCCCTCGGCATCGCACTCGCCACCGGCGCCCCCCTGCAAGCCGGGCTGGTGGCCGCGGCCGTGGGCGGGATCGTGGCCGGACGGCTCGGCGGCGCGCCCCTCCAGGTGAGCGGCCCCGCCGCCGGACTCACGGTCGTGACCGCCGAGTTGATCCAGCACTACGGCTGGCGCACCACCTGCGCCATCACGGTGCTGGCAGGCTGCTGCCAGCTCGGACTCGCCCTCCTGCGCACGGCCCGGTCGGCGCTGATGGTCAGTCCGGCGATCGTGCACGGGATGCTCGCGGGCATCGGCGTGACCATCGCGCTCGCCCAGCTGCACATCGTGCTCGGCGGCACCCCGCAGAGCTCTGCCGTGGCCAATGTGCGCGGCCTGCCCGCCCAGTTGGCCGATCCGCATCCGGCCGCGCTGGCGGTGAGCGCGCTGACGCTGGGCGTCCTGCTCGGCTGGAACCGGCTGCCCGGGCGGGCGGGCCGCGCCCTGCGGAAGGTGCCGGCCGCGCTGGCCGCCGTCGCCTCGGCCACGGCGTTCGCGGCCCTCGCCGGGCTCGCCCTGCCCCGGGTCGACCTGCCGTCCTGGAGCAGCCACGCGCTGCCCGAACTGCCCGAGGGGCCGGTGCTCGGACTGATCGCCGCCGTCCTGACCATCACGCTGGTCGGCAGCGTGGAGTCCCTGCTGTCCTCGGTCGCCACGGACAAGCTGATCGCCTCCGAGCGCGGTACGGACAACCGCCCGCCCCGCGCCGACCTCGACCGCGAACTGCGCGGCCAGGGCGCGGCGAACATCGTCTCCGGGCTGCTGGGCGGGCTGCCGATCACGGGTGTGGCCGTGCGCAGCGTGGCGAACGTCAAGTCGGGAGCCGTCAGCCGGAAATCGGCCATGTTCCACGGCCTGTGGGTGGTCCTCGCGGCCGGTCTGCTCGTCCCGGTCCTGGACCTGATCCCGCTCGCGGCCCTGGCCGCCCTGGTGATGGCCGTCGGGATCCAGATGGTCAGCATCACGCACCTGCGGACGGTCAGCCGGCACCGCGAGATCCTGGTCTACGCGACCACGATCGCGGCCGTGGTACTGGGCGGGGTGCTGGAGGGCGTGGCCGTCGGGATCGCGGTGGCCGTGGCCCTGGCCCTGCGCCGGCTGGCCCGGACCCGGATCACGGCCGTGGAGCACGAGAGCGTCCACCGGGTCACGGCGCGCGGGCAGTTGACCTTCCTGGCGGTGCCCCGGCTCAGCCGGGTGCTGAACCAGGTCCCGCACGGCGGGCACGCGGTGGTCGAGCTGGACGGTTCGTTCATGGACCACGCCGCCTACGAGACCCTGCAGGACTGGCAGGAGTCACATCTGGCGCACGGCGGTTCGCTCGAACTCACCGGCCGGGGCGGCGCGGCGATCTCCGGCGGGGCTCGGGGTGCGTCCGGCGACTCCCGCTCCGGCGGGGACGAGCACCCCGGCGAGGGTGCTCGCGAGGGCGGGAGCGCGGTGGCGGGCGGCCACCGGGCCGAGGCGGGCCGGGGGGCGCACCAGTGCTGCCGCCCCTGGACGCCCTGGCAGAACCACTGCGACCACCGGGCCGCCCAGTCCGTCCCCGCCCCCCAGGCGGGACACGGCGGCGCCGAGGGCGCTGCCCTGCCCAAGGTTCCCAGCGCGGCGGGGGCCCCCGGATCCCCGGCGGCCGCCCCCAGGCGGCGCGGGGCGGGCCAACTCGTCAGCGGGATCGGCGCCTTCCAGCGGGACACCGCCCCGCACGTGCGGGAGGAGCTGGCCCGGCTGGCGCGCGAGGGCCAGCGCCCCTCGCAGCTCTTCCTGACCTGCGCCGACTCCCGCCTGGTCACCAGCATGATCACCGCCAGCGGCCCGGGTGACCTGTTCACCGTGCGCAACGTGGGCAACCTCGTCCCGCTGCCCGGCGCCGAGTCCGGCGACGATTCGGTCGCGGCGGCCATCGAGTACGCCGTGGACGTGCTCCAGGTCGCCAGCATCACGGTGTGCGGGCACTCGGGCTGCGGGGCCATGCAGGCCCTGCTCAACTCCCGCCCGGGCGCCCCGGTGACCCCGCTGAGCCGCTGGCTGCGGCACGGCCTGCCCAGCCTGGAGCGGATGGGCAGCCGGCACCACGCCTGGGCCCGGATCTCGGGACGGCTCCCGGCCGACGCGGTGGAGCAGCTCTGCCTGACCAACGTGGTGCAGCAGCTGGAGCACCTGCGGGCCCACGAATCGGTGGCCCGGCGGCTCGCCGACGGGACGCTGGAACTGCACGGGATGTACTTCCACGTGGGTGAGGCCCAGGCCTATCTCCTGTCCTCCGGCGAGGACTTCTTCGACTGTCGCGTTTTCGACAGCGTCGGCCAGAACGCCTGACCGGAGGCCCGTCCGAACCGATACCCTCCCGTATCCGTGCAAGCCGTCAGCCCCTTCCCGCACCCCTGTGGCGGGAAGGGGCCGTCCGTACGCCGCCGGCCGACGCCGACACGCCGTGCGTACGGGGCCGGGCACGGGCCCAGTCGTGGTATAGGTCTAAACCAATTTTCGGCAACCCCTTGTCACCTGGGCGTCTGACTGATGAGCTGTCCCCCGGGGACTCAGCTATGCCCGGGGGACAACGGAACCCCTGGGAAAGGGAGATGTCGTGAGCAACGAAAGCCTGGCCAACCTGCTGAAAGAGGAGCGGCGGTTCGCACCGCCCGCCGATCTGGCCGCCGCCGCGAATGTGACCGAGGCCGCCTACGCGCGGGCCGACGCGGACCGGCTGGGCTTCTGGGCCGAGCAGGCCCGACGGCTGACCTGGGACACCGAGCCCACCGAGACGCTCGACTGGAGCAACCCGCCCTTCGCGAAGTGGTTCGCCGACGGCAAGCTGAACGTCGCGTACAACTGCGTCGACCGGCACGTGGCGGCCGGCAACGGCGAGCGCGTCGCCATCCACTTCGAGGGCGAGCCCGGCGACAGCCGCTCGATCACCTACGCCCAGCTCAAGGACGAGGTCTCGCAGGCCGCGAACGCCCTCACCGAGCTCGGCGTCCAGGCGGGCGACCGGGTAGCCGTCTACCTCCCGATGATCCCCGAGGCGGTCGTCGCGATGCTCGCGTGCGCCCGCGTCGGCGCCGCCCACTCGGTGGTCTTCGGCGGCTTCTCCGCCGACGCCGTCGCCTCCCGCATCCAGGACGCCGACGCCAAGCTGGTGATCACCGCCGACGGCGGCTACCGCCGCGGCAAGCCCAGCGCCCTCAAGCCCGCCATCGACGAGGCCGTGGCCAAGTGCCCGCAGGTCGAGCACGTCCTCGTCGTCCGCCGCACCGGCCAGGACACCGCCTTCACCGAGGGCCGCGACCTGTGGTGGCACGACCTGGTCGGCCGCCAGTCCACCGAGCACGTCCCGCAGGCCTTCGACGCCGAGCACCCGCTGTTCATCCTCTACACCTCGGGGACCACGGGTAAGCCCAAGGGCATCCTGCACACCTCCGGCGGGTACCTCACGCAGGCCTCGTACACCCACCACGCCGTCTTCGACCTCAAGCCGGAGAGCGACGTCTACTGGTGCACCGCCGACATCGGCTGGGTCACCGGGCACTCCTACATCGTCTACGGCCCGCTGGCCAACGGCGCCACGCAGGTGATGTACGAGGGCACCCCGGACACCCCGCACCAGGGCCGGTTCTGGGAGGTCGTGCAGAAGTACGGCGTCACCATCCTCTACACCGCGCCCACGGCGATCCGCACGTTCATGAAGTGGGGCGACGACATCCCCGCGAAGTTCGACCTGTCGAGCCTGCGCGTGCTCGGCTCGGTCGGCGAGCCGATCAACCCCGAGGCCTGGATCTGGTACCGCAAGCACATCGGCGGCGACCGCTGCCCGATCGTGGACACCTGGTGGCAGACCGAGACCGGCGCCATGATGATCTCCCCGCTCCCGGGCGTCACCGCCACCAAGCCGGGCTCGGCCCAGCGCGCCCTGCCCGGAATCGGCGCCACCGTCGTCGACGACGAGGGCCACGAGGTCCCGAACGGCGGAGGCGGCTACCTGGTCCTCACCGAGCCGTGGCCGTCGATGCTGCGCACCATCTGGGGCGACGACCAGCGGTTCATCGACACCTACTGGTCCCGCTTCGAGGGCCGCTACTTCGCGGGCGACGGCGCCAAGAAGGACGACGACGGCGACATCTGGCTGCTGGGCCGCGTCGACGACGTGATGCTGGTGTCGGGCCACAACATCTCCACCACCGAGGTGGAGTCCGCGCTCGTCTCGCACCCCTCCGTCGCCGAGGCCGCCGTGGTCGGCGCCGCCGACGAGACCACCGGTCAGGCGATCGTGGCCTTCGTCATCCTGCGCGGCAGCGCCTCGGAGACGGAGGGTCTGGTCGGCGAGCTGCGCAACCACGTGGGCGCCACCCTCGGACCGATCGCCAAGCCGAAGCGGATCCTGCCGGTCCAGGAGCTGCCGAAGACCCGCTCCGGCAAGATCATGCGCCGTCTGCTGCGCGACGTGGCGGAGAACCGCGCGGTCGGTGACGTCACCACGCTCGCGGACTCCTCCGTGATGGACCTGATCCAGACGAAGCTGCCCAGCGCCTCCGACGAGGACTGACCGGCGACCGATCGAAACGGCCCCCGAGGGCGTCCGGCGCACAGCGCGCCGGGCGCCCTCCGCCCGTTTAAGGTGAAGATCACCCGATACAGCGGAACGGGCCCTGTAAAATATGAGAAGCGTCAAGATTTGACGCTCTAAAAGTCTCACTGAAGTCTCTGGGTGCGCCGGGAAGTCTGGTCGGCAACTGCATGCGTCATGCCGTCGACCGACCGGAGGTTCCCCCCGTGGCCACGCCCGCACCCCGCCGCAAGCTCCTCGGACGGCTCTCGCTCCCCGAGCGCCGCTTCGTCGCGGACGCGCTGCGCACCGAGACCGTCGGCGGCGTCCTGTTGCTGGTCGCCGCGATAGCCGCCCTCATATGGGCCAACATCCCCGCCCTCACGGACAGCTTCGACAGCGTCCGTTCGTTCCACATCGGCCCCGCCGCCCTCGGCCTGGACCTCTCGCTCCAGCACTGGGCGGCCGACGGCCTCCTCGCGGTCTTCTTCTTCGTCGCCGGCATCGAGCTCAAACGCGAACTCGTCGCGGGCGACCTGCGCGACGCCAAGGCCGCCGCCCTCCCCGTCGTCGCCGCCCTCTGCGGTATGGCCGTACCCGCGCTGGTCTACCTGCTGGTCAACACCCTCGGGAGCGGCTCGACCGCCGGCTGGGCGGTCCCGACCGCCACCGACATCGCCTTCGCCCTCGCCGTCCTCGCGGTCATCGGCACCTCGCTGCCCTCCGCGCTGCGCGCCTTCCTGCTGACCCTGGCCGTCGTCGACGACCTCTTCGCCATCCTGATCATCGCGGTGTTCTTCACCGGCAGCATCAACTTCCCGGCCCTGGGCGGGGCCGTACTGGGCCTGGTCCTCTTCTGGTTCCTGCTGCGCGCCGGCGTTCGCGGCTGGTACGTCTACGTCCCCCTCGCCCTGGTCATCTGGGGCCTGATGTACAACAGCGGCGTCCACGCCACCATCGCCGGCGTCGCCATGGGCCTGATGCTGCGCTGCAGCCGCCGCGAGGGGGAGCGGCACTCCCCCGGCGAGCACATCGAGCACCTGGTCCGGCCCCTGTCGGCCGGTCTGGCCGTGCCGCTCTTCGCCCTGTTCTCCGCGGGGGTCTCCCTTTCGGACGAGTCGATCGCTCAGGTCTTCACCCGTCCCGAGACCCTCGGCGTGGTCCTCGGCCTGGTCGTCGGCAAGACGGTGGGCATCTTCGGCGGCACCTGGCTGGCCGCCCGCTTCACCCGGGCCGAGCTCAGCGAGGACCTCGCCTGGCCCGACGTACTGGCCGTGGCCTCCCTCGCCGGGATCGGCTTCACCGTCTCGCTCCTGATCGGCGAACTCGCCTTCGCCGAGGACCCCGTGCTCACCGACGAGGTCAAGGCGGCCGTCCTGCTCGGCTCCCTCATCGCGGCCGTGATCGCCTGCGTCATGCTCAAGCTGCGCGACCGCAAGTACCGGGCGCTGACCGAGGCCGAGGAGCGCGACGAGGACCGCGACGGGATCCCGGACATCTACGAGGAGGGCAACCCGGAGTACCACTTGCGGATGGCACGGATCCACGAGGAGAAGGCCGCCGAACACCGCCGCCGGGCCACCGCCGCCGCCCTCGCGGCGGGCCCGGAGCCGGACGGCGGCGCGAGCGAAGGCGCGGGCGGATCCAGCACGCGCGCCGACCGTCCGGCATGATCTGACTGACGACGGAGGACAGCCGCCGGCAGACGACGACAGAGGGAGACAGAGATGAGCGCAGTGGACCAAGGGGCTCCGGGGGCCGAGCGCACACTCGGCCAGCTCGTCGCCGCGGCCACCGCCGAGATGTCCGCCCTGGTGCACGACGAGATCGCGCTCGCCAAGGTGGAAATCAAGCAGGACGTCAAGCGCGCGGGCATCGGCAGCGGCGCCGCGATCGCGGCCGGCGTGCTCGTGCTCTTCTCCCTCCCCGTACTGAGTTTCGCCGCGGCCTACGGCATCCACAATCTCGGGCTCGGGCTCGCCTGGTCCTTCCTCATCGTCGGCGGCGCGTTCTGGCTGCTGGCAGGCCTGGTCGGGCTGCTGGCGGTGGCCAAGTTCAAGAAGATCAAGCCGCCGGTGAAGACGATGGACTCCGTCAAGCAGACGGCCGCGCTGGTGGGAACCGTCAAGCCGCATCCGCGGCCGTTGAGTGACCAGGCCGTGGGTGTGGCACGCTCGTCCTCATGACAGCCCCCTCGCCGGACTCCAGCACTCCGCCCACCGCTGCCACGGCGGTACGGATCGACCTGCCGGACGGCAGGGCGGTGACCCACCGGGACGTCGCCGCCAACGGCGCCCGGTTCCACGTCGCGGAGCTCGGCGACGGGCCGCTGGTCCTCCTGCTGCACGGCTTCCCGCAGTTCTGGTGGACCTGGCGGCACCAGCTGACCGCCCTCGCGGACGCCGGGTACCGCGCGGTCGCCATGGACCTGCGCGGGGTGGGCGGCAGCGACCGCACCCCGCGCGGCTACGACCCGGCGAACCTCGCGCTCGACATCACCGGGGTCGTCCGGTCCCTCGGCGAGCCGGACGCCGCCCTCGTCGGGCACGACCTGGGCGGCTACCTCGCCTGGACGGCCGCCGTGATGCGGCCCAAGCTGGTGCGCCGGCTGGTGGTCTCCTCCATGCCGCACCCGCGCCGCTGGCGCTCGGCCATGATGGGCGACCTCGGCCAGACCCGGGCGAGCTCCCACATCTGGGGCTTCCAGCGGCCGTTCATCCCCGAGCGGCAGCTGGTCGCCGACGACGGCGCCCTCGTGGAGCAGCTGATCCGCGACTGGTCCGGGCCGCGGCTCCAGGAGGACAGCGCGGACGAGGACGCGCTCGCCGTGTACCGGCGGGCGATGTGCATCCCGTCCACCGCGCACTGCTCGATCGAGCCCTACCGCTGGATGATGCGCTCGATGGCCCGTCCGGACGGACTCCAGTTCTACCGCCGGATGAAGCGGCCCGTACGGGTGCCGACGCTGCACCTGCACGGATCGCTGGACCCGGTGATGCGGACGCGGAGCGCCGCCGGTTCCGGGGAGTACGTCGAGGCCCCGTACCGGTGGCGGCTCTTCGACGGCCTGGGGCACTTCCCGCACGAGGAGGACCCGGCCGCCTTCTCCGCCGAGCTGGTGAACTGGCTCAAGGACCCGGAGCCCGACCGCCCCTGAGGGCCTCTCAGCGGCATCTGACGGGCCTTTGGCCAGTACGTGACGGCACGGTGTCCGGTTCCTGACGGCCCGCAGTTTATTCGCGCGCCGGTCTTACGGTCGTTCAATTGCCCGGCGCATAGGCCAATTGGCCGCCCCGGACGGGGTTACCGACCTTGGAGGCCGGGCACAGCTCGTTGTATGGGCTGGACGCACGACCACGGTGACACCGCACGCGAACGCCGCTCGGCCACGGTGCCGGGCACGCACGACAGGGGGGCGGCCCGGGAAGGGCACGACCCCCGACTCGGGATCCCGCGCATCCTGCGCCGCCGCGCCCGCTGGGTGTCGGCGCGGCTGCGCCATCCACGGATGTAGCGGCGCGCCGCCTCCGGCCCCCGGGCCGACCCGGACCCCGGGCGGAACCCGGCCCCGGGCCGGGCCCGGGGTCAGAGGGCGCAGCCCTGGGTGTCGACCCGCCGGTCGGCGATCCTGCCGATGCGGATGTCGTCCCGGATCTCGTCCGCCGTCAGGGCGTACCCGGTGTTCGGGTCGTCGAGCGACTTCGCGAAGACGACCCCGTACACCCTGCCCTCGGGCGTGAGCAGCGGGCCGCCGGAGTTGCCCTGGCGGACGGTCGCGAAGAGCGAATAGACGTCGCGGCGGACGGTGCCCCGGTGGTAGATGTCCGGGCCGTTGGCGTTGATCCGGCCGCGGACGCGGGCGGAGCGGACGTCGTAGGCGCCGTTCTCCGGGAAGCCGGCGACGATCGCGTCGCTGCTGCTCGTCGCGTCCTTGTCGGTGAACTCCAGGGCCGGGGCACGCAGCTTGGGCACGTCCAGGACGGCGATGTCGCGCTCCCAGTCGTAGAGGACGACCTTGCCGTCGTAGAGCTTGCCCTCGCCGCCGATCTGCACGGTGGGCTCGACGACCCCGCCGACGACGTGGGCGTTGGTCATCACCTTGCCGGGCGCGAAGACGAAGCCGGTGCCCTCCAGGACCTTGCTGCAGCTGGGCGCGGTGCCGACGACCTTCACGATCGAGAGCTTGGCCTGCTGGGCGACGGCGCTGCGGGCGAGCGCCGGGTCGGGCGGCTTCACCTCGGTGATGGGCTCGTTCGAGAACGGGCTGAAGACCTGCGGGAAGCCGTTGCGGGCGAGGGTGGAGCTGAAGTCCGAGAACCAGGTGTTGGCCTGGGCGGGCAGCACCCGCGACACGCCGAGGAGCACCTTGGAGTTGCGGACCTCCTTGCCCAGCGTGGGCAGGGAGGTACCGGCCAGTGCCGAGCCGATCAGCCAGGCCACCAGCAGCATCGCGACGACGTTGACCAGCGCCCCGCCCGTCGCGTCGAGCGCGCGGGCCGGCGACCAGGTGATGTGACGTCTGAGCCGGTTGCCCAGATGGGTCGTCAGCGCCTGGCCGATCGAGGCGCAGACGATGATGACCACCACGGCGATCACCACGACGGTGGTGGACACCTGGGTGCCGTTGTCCGTCACCCGGTCCCAGATCAGGGGGAGCAGGGACACGGCGATGAGGCCACCGCCCAGGAAGCCGATCACCGACAGGATGCCGACGACGAAGCCCTGGCGGTAACCGACGATCGCGAACCACACGGCGGCGACCAGCAACAGGATGTCCAGCACGTTCACGAGGGTCACCGTCTCATGCGTGCCAGTCGAGCGGGACCTGACGTGAGCGGTCCCACGGTCGCTCCCAGCCCGAGAAGTGCAGGATCCGGTCGATGACCCCCGCGGTGAAACCCCAGACCAGGGCCGATTCCACGGTGAATCCGGGCCCTTCGTGGCCGCGCGGGTGGACCACCGTGACCCGGTGGGCGGGGTCCGTGAGATCCGCCACGGGCACCGTGAAGACCCGGGCCGTCTCCGCCGGGTCCACCGGGCCGACCGGCGAGGGCTCGCGCCACCAGCCGAGGACCGGGGTCACGACGAACTCGCTGACCGGAATGTAGAGCCGGGGCAGTACGCCGAACAGCTGGACGCCCGCCGGATCCAGGCCGGTCTCCTCCTCGGCCTCGCGCAGCGCGGCGCGCAGCGGGCCGGTGGTGTGCGGGTCGCCGTCCTCCGGGTCCAGGGCGCCGCCGGGGAAGGAGGGCTGGCCGGCGTGCGAGCGCAGGGTGCCGGCGCGCTCCTGGAGCAGGATCTCCGGGCCGCGCGGGCCCTCCCCGAAGAGGATCAGCACGGCGGACTGGCGGCCCCGGCCGTCCTCGGGGGGCAGGAAACGGCTGAGCTGGCGGGGCCGGACCGTCCGGGCGGCCTCCGCCACGGGGCCGAGCCATTCGGGCAGGCCGGCGGCCGTGAGCATGAGCTCCTCCGCCCCGCCGGCAGCGGCCGTGGTCTCGTCCTGTGTACCGCGCGTCATAGGCAACCCCTGTCCGTGTTCTCCCCGTCCGCTGAACGCGGGCCGGGTACCGATTCGTTCCGCAGGGGGCGCGGGGCGGCCGCGCCGCGCCCCCGGGTGGCACCCGCGCCCCGCTCAGGGCTCCGTACGGGCCCCCAGGGGCGCGGCCGGGAGGCCCGGGTAGTCCGGGGGCGGGGAGAGCCGCTGGCCCGGCTTGCCGCCCTTCTCGTACTTCAGCAGCTTCTTCGCCTTCTCCGGGTCCGTCTCGCCCTCCCCGTAGGCCGGGCAGAGCGGGGCGATGGGGCAGGCGCCGCAGGCGGGCTTGAGGGCGTGGCAGACCCGGCGGCCGTGGAAGACGACGCGGTGCGAGAGCATCGTCCACTCGCTCTTCGGGAAGATCGCGCAGATCTCCGCCTCGACCTTCTCCGGGTCGTGCTGCTCGGTCCACTTGAAGCGGCGCACCAGCCGTCCGAAATGGGTGTCGACGGTGATCCCGGGAACCCCGAAGGCGTTGCCGAGGACGACGTTCGCGGTCTTGCGGCCGACGCCGGGCAGCTTGACCAGGTCTTCCAGACGGCCCGGCACCTCGCCGCCGAAGTCGTCGCGCAGGGCCTGCGAGAGGCCGAGGAGGGCCTTCGCCTTCGACCGGAAGAACCCGGTCGGCCGAATGATCTCTTCCAGTTCCTCCGGGACGGCCGCCGCCATGTCCTCGGGGGTCGGGTAGGCGGCGAACAGGGCCGGGGTCGTCTGGTTCACGCGCAGGTCGGTGGTCTGCGCGGACAGGACGGTGGCGACCAGGAGCTCGAAGGGATTGCGGAAGTCCAGCTCCGGATGGGCGTACGGGTACACCTCGGCGAGCTCGCGGTTGATCCGGCGGGCCCGGCGGACCATCGCGAGGCGGGACTCGGGCTTGGCGGCCCTGGCAGGGGCGGCGGCCTGGGCGGGCCTCACCGGTTTCTTGGCCGAAGCTTTGCCCTGGGGGGCAGGTCGGCCCTTTTCGGACGCCGCCGCGGGGGCTTGTTCGCCCACGGCTGAATCATGGGCCGCCGTCACTCCCGCGGACCCCTTGGCCTGTGCTCTCACCGGCTTATTGGACACCCGGCCAGCCTAAGCCCGGGCGCTGACACCCCGCCCGGACCTCAGGTAACACCACCCCGATCGGCCTCTCGCCGCACAGCACGCCCGTCCGTCCGGCATCCTTGTGATTGATCGCACTGTTTGAGCCGTCCGGCAAAATGGGGAACGGTCCCCACTGGCCGGTCGACATAGGAGAGAGACTCGTGGACGACGTTCTGCGGCGCGCCCCGCTCTTCGCGGCGCTCGATGACGAGCAGGCCGCGGAGCTCCGCGCCTCCATGGGCGAGGTGACCCTCGCACGCGGTGACGCCCTGTTCCACGAGGGCGACCCCGGTGACCGGCTGTACGTCGTGACCGAGGGCAAGGTGAAGCTCCACCGCACCTCCCCCGACGGCCGCGAGAACATGCTGGCCGTCCTCGGCCCCGGCGAGCTGATCGGCGAGCTGTCGCTGTTCGACCCGGGCCCGCGCACCGCCACCGCCACCGCCCTGACCGAGGTCAAGCTCCTCGGCCTCGGCCACAGCGACCTCCAGCCCTGGCTGAACGCCCGGCCCGAGGTCGCCACCGCGCTGCTGCGCGCCGTCGCCCGGCGCCTGCGCAAGACCAACGACCAGATGTCCGACCTGGTCTTCTCCGACGTCCCGGGCCGCGTGGCCCGCGCGCTCCTCGACCTGTCGCGCCGCTTCGGCGTGCAGTCGGAGGAGGGCATCCACGTCGTCCACGACCTGACGCAGGAGGAGCTGGCCCAGCTCGTCGGCGCCTCGCGCGAGACCGTGAACAAGGCCCTCGCCGACTTCGCGGGCCGCGGCTGGCTGCGCCTGGAGGCGCGCGCCGTGATCCTGCTGGACGTCGAGCGGCTCGCCAAGCGCTCGCGCTGACGAACCTTCGCGGAGGGGCCCCGTCCGGGTGTCGGACGGGGCCCCTCCGCGTGTGCGCCGCGCGAGCCGTACCTGCACTGCGCCGGGCCGTGCGGCGGGCACAGTAGGGCTCATGGGGCACAGAGGGCTGGACGCGGACGGGTACTTCGAGCGGGAGGGGTCCCTCGGGCGGATCCAGCCCGAGTTCGCGGGGCCCGTCGCCGCCGCGCGCGGCCGGCTGGCGGAGGCGTACGGCAACCGGCTGCACAGCGCCTACCTGTACGGTTCCGTGCCGCGCGGGACGGCCCGGCCCGGGCGGTCCGACCTCGACCTGCTGCTCGCCCTGCACCGGGAGCCCGCCGAGGAGGACCGGGACACGGCCGAGGTGCTGGGCCGCGGGCTCGACCAGGACTTCCCGCAGATCGACGGCGTCGGCATCCTGCTGTACGGCAAGGAGCTGCTGCTGAGCGAGCAGGAACGTTACGACCTGGGCTGGTTCCTGGCCTGCCTGTGCACCCCGCTGCTCGGCCCCGACCTGGCCGAGCACCTGCCCCGGTACCGGCCCGACAGCCTGCTCGCCCGGGAGACCAACGGCGACCTCGCCGTCCTGCTGCCCCGGTGGCGGGCCCGGTTCGAGGCGGCCTCGGAGCCCGCCGAGTTCCGCAGGATGAGCCGGTTCTTCTCCCGGCACCTGGTGCGGACCGCCTTCACGCTGGTCATGCCCGAGTGGGGCGGCTGGACCAGCGACCTCGCCGAGTCCGCGGAGGTCTTCGGCCGCTACTACCCGCAGCGGGCCGCACAGGTGCGGGAGGCCGCCTCCGTGGCGCTGGCCCCCGTCGAGGACCCGGCCGTGCTGCGCCGCTACCTCGACGACCTCGGGCCGTGGCTGGCCGGGGAGTACGAGGCCCGGCACGGCACGAAGAGCCCGCGACCGGGCCCGGCCTGATCCGGCCTGATCCGAAAGGCACGGCCTAGCGGCCGGCGGGCTCCAGGTCCAGGGACTCGACGGCCTGCTTGGCCTCCGCCAGGCCCGCGCCGGTGATCTGCCGGTAGGCCTTGATGGCCGAGACGGTCCGGCCCTCGCGCATCAGCGCGCGCACCCCGTCCAGCCCGGCCGGCTCCGGCTCCTCGATGCCCAGGTGGTCCAGGACCAGGCCGAGCCGCCGCTCCAGCCGGTCGGCCCTGTCCTGCAGGGCGCGCATCCGCAGGTTCACCGTGGAGGTGATCCATCCGGCCACCGCGAGCAGGGCAAGCAGCAGGTACAGCGTGTTCATTCAGGTCCCCCCGGGATCAGTCCGTGCTCCCGAAGGTACTCAAGCTGCGCGCGGACGGACCACTCGGCGGCCGGCCACAGCGAGCGGTCCACGTCCGCGTAGACGTGGGCCACGACGGCCTCGGGGGTGACCAGGCCGTCCTCCACCGCCGTCTCGATCTGGGCCAGCCGGTGGGCGCGGTGGGCCAGGTAGTACTCCACGGCGCCCTGGGCGTCCTCCAGGACCGGCCCGTGGCCCGGGAGCACGGTGTGCACCCCGTCGTGGACGGTGAGGGAGCGCAGGCGGCGCAGGGAGTCCAGGTAGTCGCCCAGGCGGCCGTCGGGGTGCGCGACGACCGTCGTACCGCGGCCCAGGACGGTGTCGCCGGTCAGCACGGCCCCGTCGGCGGGCAGGTGGAAGCAGAGGGAGTCGGCGGTGTGCCCGGGAGTGGCGACGACGCGCAGTTCCAGGCCGCCGGTGCGGATCACGTTCCCGGCGGCAAGGCCCTCGTCTCCCAGGCGCAGCGCGGGGTCCAGGGCGCGCACCTTGGTGCCGGTCAGCTCGGCGAAGCGGCCGGCGCCCTCGGCGTGGTCGGGGTGGCCGTGGGTGAGGAGGGTCAGCGCGATCCGCTTGCCGGCCTGCTCGGCGGTGGCGATGACGGCGCGCAGGTGCGCCTCGTCCAGGGGGCCCGGGTCGATGACGACGGCGAGCTCGGAGTCGGGCTCGGAGACCAGCCAGGTGTTGGTGCCGTCCAGGGTCATGGCCGACGGGTTGGGGGCCAGGACGTTGACCGCGCGGGCGGTGGCCGGTCCGGAGACGACCATCCCGCGGGGCTGGCCGGGCAGGGCCGCTGCGTCGGTCATACGGGGCCTCCTCCGAGGGTGACGCGCTTGGTGAACTCGTCGTGGCCCGGCCAGCTGAGCACGACCACGCCGTCCTCCAGCGAGGCCTCGGCCAGGACCGGCGTGAGGTCCTGCGCGCCGGCCGCCGCGAGGGCGTCGGCGGCGGCCCCGTACGGCTCCAGGGAGCGCAGGGTGGAGATGGTGGGCGGCATCATCAGCAGCTCGCCCGCGTCGTACCCGGCGGCGGCGTCCTGGGGGCGGATCCAGACGGTCCGGTCGGCCTCGGTGGAGGCGTTGCGGGTGCGCTGTCCCTCCGGGAGGGCGGCGACGAAGAACCACGTGTCGTAGCGGCGGGGCTCGAACTCGGGGGTGATCCAGCGGGCCCACGCCCCGAGCAGGTCGGAGCGCAGCAGCAGGCCGCGGCGGTCGAGGAACTCGGCGAAGGACAGCTCGCGGCCGACGAGGGCCTCGCGGTCGGCCTCCCAGTCGTCCCCGGTGGTGTCGCCGACGACGGTGTCGGGGGTCTTCCCTGCGAGGAGTACGCCGGCCTCCTCGAAGGTCTCGCGGACCGCGCCGCAGACGATGGCCTGGGCAGTGGCGGCGTCGGTGCCGAGGCGGGCCGCCCACGCCTCCTGGTCCGGGCCGGCCCAGCCGATGCGGTGGTCCTCGTCGCGGGGGTCGACCCCGCCGCCGGGGTAGGCGTAGGCGCCGCCGGCGAACGCCATCGAGGCGCGGCGGCGCAGCATGTGCACGGCGGGGCCGGCGGGCGTGTCGCGGAGCAGCATCACCGTGGCGGCACGCTTGGGCTGCGCCGGGGTGAGGGTGCCCTCCGCCAGGGCGCGGATGCGGGCGGGCCACTCCGGGGGGTACCACTGGCCTCCGGCGGGGGGCTCGGGCGAGGGCTGACCGTGCTGACCATTCGGCATGGCCGGATGCTACGGCCATCCGGCCCGATGTTCGAGGCCCCCCTGACCCGGGGCGCTGCGCGGGGCCCCGCCTGAAACGCCGGCGGGGCCGTGCAGGGCCGCGCCGGCGTTCGGGGTCAGGCGTCCGGGGTGAGTTCCACCTGGATCTCGATCTCGACCGGGGCGTCCAGCGGGAGGACCGCCACGCCGACCGCGCTGCGGGCGTGCACGCCCTTGTCCCCGAGGATCTCGCCCAGCAGCTCGCTCGCCCCGTTCAGCACGCCGGGCTGCCCCGTGAAGTCGGGGGCCGAGGCGACGAAGCCGACGACCTTCACCACGCGGGCGATCCGGTCCAGGTCACCGACCACGGACTTCACGGCGGCCAGCGCGTTCAGCGCGCACGTCGCCGCCAGCTCCTTGGCCTGCTCCACCGAGACCTCCGCGCCGACCTTGCCGGTCAGCGGGAGCTTGCCCTGCACCATCGGGAGCTGGCCCGCGGTGTACACGTACGCGCCCGAGCGCACCGCCGGCTGGTACGTGGCCAGCGGCGGGACGACCTCGGGGAGGGTCAGGCCGAGCTCGGCGATCCGGGCCTCGACGGCGCCGCTCATGCCTTCTCCCGCTTGAGGTAGGCCACGAGCTGCTCGGGGTTGTTCGGGCCGGGCACGACCTGGACGAGCTCCCAGCCGTCCTCGCCCCAGGTGTCCAGGATCTGCTTGGTGGCGTGGACCAGCAGGGGGACCGTCGCGTATTCGAACTTCTTGGTCATGGGGGCGAGCGTAACGCCTGAGCGGGAGTGGTTAGGCTCGGAGGTTGTGAGCAGGCTCCAGGTGGTCAGCGGCAAGGGCGGCACCGGCAAGACCACGGTCGCCGCCGCACTCGCGCTGGCCCTCGCGCGCGAGGGCAGGCGGACTCTACTCGTGGAGGTCGAGGGCAGACAGGGCATCGCACAGCTATTCGGCACGGAAGCGCTCCCCTACGAGGAGCGGAAGATCGCCGTCGCGCCGGGCGGCGGCGGTGAGGTGTACGCGCTCGCCATCGACGCGGAGCGGGCGCTGCTGGACTACCTCCAGATGTTCTACAAGCTCGGGTCGGCCGGGCGGGCGCTCAAGAAGCTCGGCGCCATCGACTTCGCCACGACCATCGCCCCCGGCCTGCGGGACGTCCTGCTGACCGGCAAGGCGTGCGAGGCGGTGCGGCGCAAGGACAAGGCCGGGCGGTTCGTCTACGACCACGTGATCATGGACGCGCCGCCGACCGGGCGGATCACCCGCTTCCTGAACGTCAACGACGAGGTGGCGGGGCTGGCCCGGTTCGGGCCGATCCACAACCAGGCGCAGGCCGTCATGAAGGTGCTCAAGTCCCCGGACACCGCGGTGCACCTGGTGACCCTGCTGGAGGAGATGCCCGTCCAGGAGACCGCCGACGGCATCGAGGAACTGCGCGCGGCCGGACTTCCGTTCGGGCGTGTCGTCGTCAACATGGTGCGCCCGCACCACCTGGACGAGGACACCCTGCGCACGGCCGCGGAGGGCCGCCGCCCCGAGATCGCCAAGGCCCTGTCCCGGGCCGGGCTCGGCGGGGCGCGGCGGGGCGGGCTGGCCGAGCGGCTGGTGGAGCCGCTCCTGACTCAGGCCGCCGAGCACGCGAGCCGCGTCGAGCTGGAGCGGGAGCAGCGCGCGGTGCTGGCGGGTCTGGACGTGCCGACGTACGAACTCCCCCTGCTCGGCTCGGGGATGGAGCTGGCCGGGCTGTACGAGCTGGCGACGGAGCTGCGCAAGCAGGCGGACGCCGAATGAGCGAGGGCGGGAACACCATGGGCCTGGACGCGCCGCAGCACCTGGAGGTCGACGCGCTGCTGGACGACCCGAAGACCCGGATCGTCGTGTGCTGCGGCGCGGGCGGGGTCGGCAAGACCACGACGGCCGCGGCGCTGGGCGTACGGGCGGCCGAGCGGGGGCGGAAGGTGGTCGTGCTGACCATCGACCCGGCGCGCAGGCTGGCGCAGTCGATGGGGATCGACTCGCTGGACAACACCCCGCGCAGGGTCGAAGGGGTGGACGGCGACGGCGGTGAACTGCACGCCATGATGCTGGACATGAAGCGGACCTTCGACGAGATCGTCGAGGCGCACGCGGACCGCGAGCGGGCGCGGGCGATCCTGGCGAACCCCTTCTACCAGTCCCTGTCGGCCGGTTTCGCGGGCACGCAGGAGTACATGGCGATGGAGAAGCTGGGCCAGCTTCGGGCGAAGGACGACTGGGACCTGATCGTCGTGGACACGCCGCCGAGCCGGTCCGCGCTGGACTTCCTCGACGCACCGAAGCGCCTCGGGTCCTTCCTGGACGGGAAGTTCATCCGGGTGCTGATGGCGCCGGCGAAGGTCGGCGGGCGGGCGGGCATGAAGTTCCTGAACGTCGGCATGTCGATGATGACGGGCACGCTCAGCAAGCTGATGGGCGCCTCGCTGCTGAAGGACGTGCAGACGTTCGTGGCGGCGATGGACACGATGTTCGGCGGCTTCCGAACGCGCGCCGACGCGACGTTCCGGCTGCTGCAGGCGCCGGGTACGGCCTTCCTGGTGGTCGCGGCACCCGAGCCGGACGCGCTGCGCGAGGCGGCGTACTTCGTGGAACGGCTGGCCGCGGAGAAGATGCCCCTGGCCGGCCTGGTGCTGAACCGGGTGCACGGGAGCGACGCGCGGCAGCTGTCGGCGGAGCGGGCCCTGGCGGCCGCAGAGAATCTTGAAGAAGGCGGCATTGTCGATCAGGAGTCCGGGAAAGCTGGACTTCGTGACGCCGCCGGCGACGGCTCCCCCGCCGTGGACGACGTGGAATGCGCGGAAGACGCGAAAGACGCAGAAGAGACCGACGGTCCGGGCGACGCGGACGCCATCACGGCGGGGCTGCTGCGCCTGCACGCGGAGCGGATGCAGGTGATCGCGCGCGAGCAGCGCACGCGCGACCGCTTCACCTCGCTGCATCCCGAGGTGGCGGTGGCCGAAGTGGCCGCCCTGCCCGGCGATGTACACGACCTCGCCGGGCTGCGGGCCATCGGAGAGCGACTCGCGGCCGAGGTTCCGGCCGGAGCTTGACCGTACGTACGAGTGGTGCCGGCGCGGCGCCCGGGTGGTTACCCGGCTGCCGCGTAGGTCTCGTACGCCACGTCGATCTCCGCGCCGACATCCACGGTGAGGATGCCGGTACTGCGCTCGTACTCCGTGCGAGCGGTTTCGAGCAGCCGTCGCCACGAGGTGACGGTGGGACGCCTGCGCAACAGGGCGCGCCGTTCCCGCTCGGTCATTCCGCCCCACACGCCGAACTCGACACGATTGTCGAGCGCGTCGGCCAGGCACTCGGTCCGCACCGGACATCCGGTGCACACCGCCTTGGCCCTGTTCTGTGCCGCTCCTTGAACGAACAGTTCATCCGGATCGGTAGTGCGGCAGGCTGCCTGCGCACTCCAGTCGGTTACCCAGCCCATCCCGGTGCCGTCCTCTCCCGAATCGAGGCTCCCCCACGGCGGTAGCGGCATATTCACCGCTGCCAGTTGAGGACGTTACGGAAGGCGGGGACGGCGCAACACCCCCGACGGGCCCAATCTTGAATGGTCCGAACGGACTATGGGTAAGCGGCAGATCACCCGACGGAGTGATCCGGCGACATGCCCGGCCATTCCGACGATTCGGGTGAAATCAGGGAAGCGCCGGTGAGCGGCCGTCGGAGCGAAGGGCGAGATTCGGACATGCATCCACCCCATTCGGGAGGGGTGAAAATCAAGCCGAGGGGTTGATGTCGCACCACACTGCTGTGACAGTTGGGGACAGCTTAGGCCAAGGCATTCGCGCGTGTCCGGCGAATGAGAACGTAGGCTGCCCTCCATGGGAAAGAAGCGCTCGGGCGCAGGGCTCACGGGGCCGCAGCAGGCCACCAGGTTCCTCGGTTTGTCGGTTCTCTCCGGAGTCGTTCTCGCCGGCATCGCGATCCCGGGCGCCGGTGCGCTGGGCCTCGCCGCCAAGGGCACCGTCGAGGGCTTCGATGAGATCCCGGCCAATCTCAAAACGCCTCCGCTGAGCCAGCGGACCACCATTCTGGACGCCGAGGGTGGCCTGATCGCCACGGTCTATTCGCGGGACCGGCAGGTCGTCCCGTTGACGGCCATCTCGCCTTACATGCAGAAGGCGATCGTCGCGATCGAGGACTCGCGTTTCTACGAGCACGGCGCCGTCGACCTCAAGGGCATCCTGCGCGCGGTGAACCGCAACGCGCAGGAGGGCGGCGCCGCGCAGGGCGCCTCCACGCTGACGCAGCAGTACGTGAAGAACGTCTTCGTCGAGGAGGCCGGCGACGACGAGACGAAGGTGCGCGAGGCCCAGGAGAAGAGCCTCGGCCGCAAGATCCGCGAGCTGAAGTACTCGATCCAGGTCGAGGAGGAGCTCGGGAAGAAGAAGATCCTCGAGAACTACCTCAACATCACCTACTTCGGGCAGGCGGCGTACGGGATCGAATCCGCCGCCCAGCGCTACTTCAGCAAGCCCGCCAAGGACCTCACCCTGGACGAGTCGGCCCTGCTGGCCGGCGTCGTCCAGTCGCCGAGCCGGTTCGACCCGGTGAACGACGCGCAGGAGGCGATGAAGCGCCGCAACGTCGTCCTCCAGCGGATGGCCGACGTCAAGGACATCTCGCAGGCGGAGGCGGACGAGGCGAAGAAGCTGCCGGTCACCCTGAAGGTGACCCGCCCCAAGAACGGCTGCATCACGGCCGTCAAGGGCGCGGGCTTCTTCTGCGACTACGTGCGCAACACCTTCCTGTCCGACACGGTCTTCGGCAAGACCCGCGAGGAGCGGGCGAAGATCTGGAACCAGGGCGGCCTGACGATCCGCACCACCCTGGACCCGCAGTCGCAGGACGCCGCGAACAACTCGATCCGCGACCACGTCAACCAGGACGACTCGATCGCCACGGCCGTGACCATGGTCCAGCCGGGCACCGGCCGCGTCCTGGCGATGGGCCAGTCCAAGCCGTACGGCTTCGGGAAGAACGAGACGCAGATCAACTACTCCGTCGACAAGCGGATGGGCGGCTCCAACTTCGGCTTCCAGGTGGGCTCCACGTTCAAGCCCTTCATCGCCGCCGCGGCCCTGGAGCGGGGCATGGAGCCGACGAAGGTCTACTCGGCGCCGAACAAGATGGAGTACCCGAGCCCGGTGCCGCGCTGCGAGGGCTCGCCGGCGTGGCAGAACCTGCCGCTGGCCGGCGGCAAGCTGCAGACCGCCGAGAACGAGACCGCCGACGAGTACGGCCCGTACGCGCTGAAGACGGCGATGGAGAAGTCCATCAACACCTACTTCGTGCAGATGATCTCGGAGATCGGGCTGTGCCCGGTGACGGAGATGACGCAGAAGCTCGGCGTGGTCCCGGCCAGCGGGGTCAAGCTCCCCGAGGAGCCGTCCATCGCGCTCGGCTCCGCCGAGATGTCCCCGCTGACGATGGCCAACGCGTACGCCACCTTCGCCAACCGGGGCGTGTACTGCACGCCGATCGCCCTGGAGTCGATCACCGACGCCCACGGCAAGGCGCTCGCGGTGCCGAAGAGCAAGTGCGACCGGGCGATGTCCCAGGACACCGCCGACACGATCAACGCCCTGCTGCGCGGAGTGGTCGACTCCGGTACCGGTGAGAAGGCCGGTCTGACCGACCGCGACAACGCGGGCAAGACCGGTACCACCGACAACCGCTACAACGCCTGGTTCGTGGGCTACACCCCGAACCTGTCCGGCGCGGTGTGGGTCGGCTCGGGCGGCGCGAAGAAGATCACGATGGAGGACATCACCATCGGCGGCCAGTACTACCCGAAGGTCTTCGGCGGCGGCCTGCCCGGCCCGATCTGGAAGGACGCCGTCTCCGGTGCCCTGTCCGGCCGCGAGGCCCCGGCCTTCGCGAACGTCCACATCCCCGAGCCCTCGGTCGCGGGCGGCGGCAACAACGGAGGCGGCCGGGGCAACACCCCGCCGGCGATCCCGCGCAAGCCCGGCAAGCCCAAGCCCGGCGACGGCAAGCCCGGCGACACCCGCCCCGGCACGGCCGTCGGCGGCGCGGGCGACACCACCATCGACCCGCCGACCAACCCGATCCCGGGACTCCCCGTGACCCCGGGCCTGATCGGCGGCAACGAGACCCAGTAGCGGGACGTGAAGAAGGGGAGGGCCCCGGCCGGATCATCCGGCCGGGGCCCTCCCACGTGCTCGACGACTTACGAAAGCTGCTTCTTGACGGCGGCGGCGACGCGGCCGCCGTCCGCCAGACCCGCCACCTTCGGGTTCACGATCTTCATGACGGCGCCCATGGCCCGCGGCCCCTCGGCCCCGGCCGCCTTGGCCTCCTCGACCGCCTGCGCCACGATCGCGGCGAGCTCGTCGTCGCCGAGCTGCTTGGGCAGGTAGGTGTCGAGGAACCCGCCCTCCGCGGTCTCGCGCGCGGCCTGCTCGTCGCGGCCGCCCTGGGCGAAGGCCTCCGCGGCCTCGCGGCGCTTCTTCGCCTCCTTCGCGATCACCTTGAGGACTTCCTCGTCGGAGAGCACGCGCGCTTCCTTGCCCGCGACCTCCTCCTTGGTGATGGCGGCGAGGGTCAGGCGCAGGGTGGACGAGGCGAGTTCGTCGCGCGCCTTGATGGCGGTGGTGAGGTCTTCCTGGAGCTTGGCCTTGAGCGTGGTCATGCCCTTGAGTCTGCCAGGTGCGGGGGCTGCGGCGCCCATCGGTTTTCCGCGTCTGCGACCATGGGGCCATGCGCGCGCGTTACGGAGTACCCCTGAAGGTCACCGCCGGAATCGCTGCGGCGGGGGCCGCGGGAGTGGCCTACGCCGCCGGATTCGAGGCCCGCTCCTTCCGGCTGCGCCGGGTCACCGTGCCGGTGCTCCCCACCGGGGCCCGTCCGCTGCGCGTACTCCAGGTGTCGGACATCCACATGGTCGGCGGGCAGCGCAAGAAGCGCGCCTGGCTCCAGTCCCTGGCCGGGCTGCGCCCCGACTTCGTCGTCAACACCGGCGACAACCTCTCCGACACCGAGGGCGTGCCGGAGCTCCTCGACGCGCTCGGCCCGCTGATGGAGTTCCCCGGCGTGTACGTCTTCGGGTCGAACGACTACTACGGGCCGCGGCTGCGCAACCCCGGGCGCTACCTGATCGAGAAGGCCCAGGGCCGGCACGGGCTGAACGGCAACAAGCCGGTCGTCGGCGCCGTCCACAACCCGTGGGAGGGGATGCGTGACGCCTTCGACGCGGCGGGCTGGCTGAACCTGACCAACACCCGGGCCCGGCTGAAGCTGCACGGCATGGAGCTGGCGTTCACCGGTCTGGACGACCCGCACATCAAGCGCGACCGCTACGAGCGGGTCGCGGGCGGCCCGGAAGCGGACGCGGACTTCTCGATCGCCGTCGTGCACGCCCCGTACCTGAGGGTGCTGGAGTCCTTCACCGCCGACCGCTACCCGCTGATCCTCGCCGGGCACACGCACGGCGGGCAGCTGTGCATCCCCTTCTACGGCGCCCTGGTCACCAACTGCGACCTCGACACGAAGCGCGTGAAGGGCCTGTCCACGTACGAGACCCAGGGCGAGCGCTCCTACCTGCACGTCTCGGCGGGCTGCGGCACCAACCGCTTCACCCCGGTCCGCTTCGCCTGCCCCCCGGAGGCGACCCTCCTGACCCTGGCCCCGAAGGCCTAGCACCCTCCGCGGGGCCCCGGCCGGCCCGCCGTGAAAACCGGATTTCGTCTCCGGCGCCGGGTCCGCTAAAGTAATCGATGTCGCCAGGCGGAAACGCCGAGGGTGACAATCGGGGTGTAGCGCAGCTTGGCAGCGCGCTTCGTTCGGGACGAAGAGGTCGTGGGTTCAAATCCCGCCACCCCGACAGAGAAGTACCAGGTGAGAGCCGGTGCAGAGCAATCTGCACCGGCTCTCTCTGCGTCTGGGTGACTAACTGAGTGACTAACTGAGTGACTAACTGAGTGACTACGGCTTCCGAGCGTCCTTGAAGATCTCGTCCATGGCCGTCGCCCCGGTCTGGATCACGGGCCGGATCTGCTTCCGGTAGACCGCCTCGGTGACAGCCGTCCCGGAATGCCCGACGAGCCGGGAGATCTCTTCGAGCGGGACCCCCTTGTCGGACAGCAGCGAGACGAAGCTGTGCCGCAGCTCTCGCGGGGTCCAATCCTTCGCGTCGACCCCCTCGGCTCCGGTGATCGCCTGCCGGAAGGCGCGCCGGACGTTGGTGGAGTCCAGCTCCGTCCCCGTCGCGGAAGAGAAGACGAGCCCCTTCTCCGTCCACTGATCACCGGCGGCGAGCCGGTCCCATCCCTGATCTTCGAACTGCTGCCAGAGCGCATCCACGCACCTGGCCGGCAGGGCGATCGTCCGGCGCGACTTCTTGGTCTTGGTGTCCCCGGTGGAGCGGACCGACCGCCACACCGCGATGTGTGGCGGGACGGGTGGCGAAGCGTCCGGGTCCCCCTTCAGGAAGACGTGATCCCAGGTGAGCGCCCGCATCTCTTCCGTCCGCGCGCCGGTGAGCAGGGCCACCACGATGTACGCGTACGCGGACGTCCCCTCGGCCGCCTTCAGCACCGCCTCGGCCTCGGCGAGCCGGAGCGCCTTCGACGGCCGGCCGGGCTGCCCGGTCGGGATGGAACACAGGTCCACGATGTTCCGCTTCACCTTGTCCCGAACCATGGCCCGCTTCACGGACCGGTTCAGGCACGAGTGGATCGCCTGAAGCGTGCGCGTGCTGAGCGTCTTGGCCTTCTCGGCCAGCCACTTGTCGACGTCCTCCCCGCTCAGCTCCCGGAGCTTCCGGGCGCCGAGTGCGGGGACAACGTGGATCCGGCTGAGCGAGGTGCACGTGGCCACGGTCTTCGCGTCGCGGCCGGCCAGCCCGTACATGAGCCAGTCGTCCACCGCGTTCGCCACGGTGTAGTTGGTGGGTGCGACGGCCAACCCGTCCTCGTGGTCGCGGAGCACCTCCTTGAGCTTGGCCTTGGCCTCGGTCTTGGTCTTGCCGCTCCCCTTCCGCACGACGCGCTTCCCGCTCGCGTCAAATCCCAGGGTCACGGTGGCGATCCACCGCTGCCGCTTCTCGTCCCAGTGGAGACCGCCGTCTCCCCTGCTGCGGCGCTTGGTCACTTGCTCTCTCCTGCCTCGCGCTCCAGGAGCGCGACGTACTCGTTGATGGCGGATCGGGGGATGAAGCGGGCTCGGCCTTCGCTGACGGCGCGAAGGCGGCCCGAGCGGATCAGCTCGTAGATGACGGTGCGGCTCATGCTCAAGGCGTGCATCGCGGCTTCAACCTTGAGCAGGGCGGGTTCCACGGGCGGCGTGATCGTGGCACTCACTGGTTCTCCTCCGAGGCTTGCGGCTGACGGTGTCCTGCTGGCCGTGGGCGTAGCGATCCCGTGGCGGGGGACGTCCGCTCCTGTCCGAGGTGCGGATTTCTGCGTCATCGCGTCGTGTGTGTCATTCGCTTGCCTGACCTGCGGTTTTCGGTGACGTAAGAGGCCGGTCGCGTGTCATCGGCCTACGTCACCGTCACCGGCGTGAGGCAAGCCGGTGACACGGGTGACGCGTGGTGACGTAGCGATCGGCTGTCTGCGTCACCGGTGTTGTCGCAGGTCACGAGCCGTCTGGGGCGCGGTGGTGACTCGGGTGACGCAGCGTCTCTCTTCTTAGGAAAAAGAGGGGGGTGGTGTCTGTTGGTTGTGCGGTGCGTCTTCGAGCGTGAAGAGGGAGCCGCTGCGCGGCGCGACCTCTTGGCGGCGGCAAGCCGCCGGAACAACAAGAGGAGCACGCGCGCCCGGTGGCGGGTGCTCCTCTTGCCTGTACCGGGACCGGTCGCGGTGGCGCCGGTTAGAACACGGCTTCCTGCTGGGCGGGCGGTGCGGCTGCCGGTCGGGCGATCTCGATGTAGCGGGCGGTCCTGGTGCGGCCCCAGTCGACGAGGACGCCGCGTGCGGCCAGGGTGGGCTGCAGCCGCTTGAGACGGTCGGAGAAGACCTTCCCGGTGGTGGGCCAGCCCTTGGGCAGAGCGCGGAAGTCCTCGCCCGTGTAGAGCTGCGTGAGGGCATGCAACCACTCGGTGGACGTCATCCGGACTTCGGCCCCGGGGTCGAGGGTGGCGGCGTGCTTGAGGACGGTCTGTGCGAGGAGGTCGCCTTCGATGACGTCGTCGTTGAGGTCGTCGAGGCTGGCCCGGTACGCGGCGAGCGCGCCAAGCCCGGTGGCGGTGTCGAGCTGGGCGCACAGGTGGGCGAAGTCGGCCATGCGCAGGTCGCTGGGGATGTCGGCGTCGGTGGCCCGCACCTTTACCGTGAGGTCGAGGAGCGAGCCGAGGATGACAGGCAGTACCTGGGCGAACTCGGCCCACAGCTCGGCCTCGGTCCGGCGGACGCGGGGGCGTTCCAGGCGCAGGGGCAGGAGGCGTTCGGCGAGGTCGGGGCGTACGACGCCGACGTCGATGCCGGTGAGGAGGAGAGGGCGGCGGTAACGGGAGCGGACCACGTCGCCGTCGGTGAACAGGGCGCGTTTGATGCTTTCGGCGCCGGTGACGATGCAGCACATCAGGTCGGAGAGGTCCGGGGGCAGGTGGGAGAGGTTGTCGAGGGCGGTGACCCATCCGGCCGCGACGGCCGTGATCAGGTTCTCCTCGTCCTTCGGGGCGCGGCGCAGGTCGCCGCTCATGCCTTCGATGATCCGCACCAGCATCCGTCCGCCGGTCGACTTGCCGGCGCCCTGGGGGCCGGTGAGGAACGGGGCGGGGACGGGCACGGACGGCTCCAGGCAGCCGATCAGCCATGCGATGGCGAGGCACTCGCTCTCGGCGCCGGCGAAGTTGCACAGCCGCAGCAGGGCGTCGATGCCCTTGCCGTCGGTGTCCTTCTCGGGGAGGGGGAGTTCGCCGGTGAGCTGGGTGCGCCGCCAGGACACCTCTCGTGGGTCGGGTGTGAGGATGTCCCAGCCGGTGGGGTGGATGCGGACGGACTGGCCGTCGTCGCGGCCGAGGTCGAGCCAGGTGGCGCCGTCGTAGCCGGGGGCGACGCGGATGTGGGTGGGCTGTACGTCCTGGTGGAGCGCGAGTGCTTCGATCAAGTCCAACGCCTCCTTGAGTGCGCTGCCGTTGAATACGCCGTGGCCGTCGTTGAAGAGGCCGACCATGAGTTCTTGGCGGTGGCTGCCGGTGGTGCCCTGGGAGCGGATCGGGCGGGCCACGGGGTGGGCGTTCTTCTGCGCGTAGACGGTGCCGTCGCCGGTGCGGAAGTACCGGAAATGGGCCTGCGCGTAGTCGGTGATGATCTGGCGGGCCGGGGTCTTCTCGTCCTCAGGCATCGCTACATCCCCAGTGTGGTGCGGGCGTTGGTCCAGGCGGTCTCGCAGTGCCGCAGGGACTCGCCCTTGGCCTGCGCGGCGGTGAACAGCCGGTCGACGTGTGCCTCGGTCAGGCATCCGCACCGGCCATGCGCGGACAGAACGGCGAGGAACAGCCGGTACACGGCCCTGTGGATCCCGTCGGACGCCTCCTTGATGCGCTGCTCCGCCATGGCGATGCCCTTCTCGAGATAGGCGGGCGAGCGATGGGGGCACTGACCGGCACGGGCGAACGCGGGCATGGTGACGGAGCAGGGCGCCGGCCGGACGGGGGTCGGTTCCTTCACGGCCAGCGCGCGCACGGCATCCGGCAGCACGGTCATCGTCCCGGTGCCGGGGCCGCGCCACTGCGCGTAGGCCAGCGTGGACTTGATGTCGACACCCTTCCGGACCCCGTTGACCGAGCGCATGGCGCCTCGGTAGATCCAGTGCTCCCCGCGCGTCGTGGCGACGGTCTTGGTGGCGGGCAGGGTCTGGCGGGCCCATGCGACCGCGTCGGCGTCGTCGAGGTCGAGGACGGTGAGTCCGGCGCCGCCGGGGTGGTAGGCGACGGCCGCGGCCTGCCGCCAGGCTCCGGCCCATGCCGGGGAGGTGAGAACGGCCGGGTCGGCGGTGGCGGCGCCCCAGCCGTGGCAGGGAGCGGGGCAGGCGCAGGGTCCGGCGGCGAGCATGTGCGGCCGGTCGCCGCACGCGGAGCGGGTACAGGCGCGGCAGTTCCCGAACGGCTGCTTGCCAGCGCGCAGAGGCAGGACGGGCAGGCCGAGTTCGGCGAGCCAGAGCGCGGTGCGCAGGTGTCCGGTGGCGGTGATCATGCGGCCACCGCCTCGGTCAGCGCGCGGGTGAGGAAGGAGCGGCCGATCCATTCGGTGTAGGCCGGGGGGATCGCCTCGGTGAGTTCCTCACGGGTGTCGGTCCAGGTGATGCCCATGGCGGCCTGCATCTCCGCGATGGTGGCTTTGCCGCCGCCGGCGCCGTATGCGGCGACGTACGGGCCGTCGTGGAACTTGCCGTGCCGCCAGCCGCGCACCCGGCCGCGGTGCTTGGGGTGGGTCGGTCGAACGGTGGTCCAGCCGCCGAGTTCGAAGTTGCGGTGGCGGAGCACGCCGAGGCCGAACATCTCCCCGCACAGGGACAGATCCTTGCGGATGGCGGCCTTGCCGTTGGGCTGCTCGATCACATACGGCAGGCCGGACGCGTCGAGCAGGGTGCGGGTGGCGGCCACCAGGTCGACGTGATCGCCGCCCCAGCCCATGGCCCGGTTGGTGCCGACGGTCAGCGCGCATCCGGCCTGGCAGGGCGGGGAGGCGTGCGCCATCGTGTAGCGGCGGATCTCGCCGGAGTCGATCAGGGCGGCGAGGACGGTCAGCGCGTCGCCTTGGCGGAAGGTGAAGGGGTAGTTCGGGCGGGGGCGGATGTCGACGCCCTCGACGTCGAATCCGGCGCGGGAGTAGCCGGTGCCGGCGCCGCCGGCGCAGGAGTACAGGTCCAGGAGTAACGGCCGGTCGTTGCCGTGTGCTCGCCGGATGTCGGTGGGGTGGGTCATGCTGGTCTCTCCAGTTCTTGAGCGTGCTGGACGAGAGCGGCCCCAGTCATTGGCGTGAGTGGGGGCCGCTCTCGGCATGTCAGCGGTGAAGCGGAATCCCTGCTGGTTGCTGGGCAGGGAGGCTTGGCCACCCCCAGGCGGGAGGGCTGTGGAGGGGGGTTTCGGGGGTCTGACCTGCGGAGCCTCCCTGCCTCCCTGGCAGATCATCTGTGCAGGTCAGGCACAGGGAGGTGGGTCAGGGAGGGGGTGAGGGAGTTCTCCCTGCCTCCCTGACCGGTGCGTGATCGGATCCCTCTACTCGGCGGCAGAAGCGGAACCGGTGTCGGGGCGGTTGGTGAGAGCGCGCAGGACGCGTTCGCGGCCGATGACCATGCGCCCGTCGGACTTGTAGGCCTCGGCGCCGGTGCCGTCCAGGACGCGCTTGAGGTCGATGAACGACCACGAGCCGTACGCCTTGCCGTTCAGCGTGGCGAGCCGCTTCAGCACGTCGTGGGTGGGGAGTCGGGCTTCGGTGCCCAGGACGGTGAGGATGTCCGCGAGCGGGTCATGGTCGTCCGCGTCCGGGCTGCTGTGCGCGGTGACGACGCCCGACCGCAGGGCCTTGGCCCGGTCGGCGATGACGCCGGCGGTGTCGGTGTCGATGTAGTGGGTGCGCACGGTGATGGACGCCTGACCGGCCGGGATGGTGATGCCGTCGGAGGCGACGACCACGGTGCCCTTGTCCAGGCCCTGGCGGAGCAGGTGGGGTGCGGCGCCGCCGTCGACTGCCTTGTCCCCAAGGGCCATGCGGGCTTGCGACTCCGTGCCCAGAGCGAGGGAGACGCGGGTGTGGGCGCCTTCGCGGACGAGCTTGGGGAGGTTCTGGTCGGTCGGGTCCTGCGTGCCCTCCCACAGCAGCACATCCACGGCTCGCCCCTGGTTGTGGATCTTGCGGGCGGCCATGAAGTACCGGGAGGTGGCCTTCGAGCCGCCGTACGGGCGCTTGTCGTCGCCGACAGCCGGGCACATGAACGCGACCTGCGCCTCATCCACGATCAGGACCAGCGGCGGGAAGACAGTGCCGGGCGGGGCCTGGATCCGCCGTTCCATCTCCGCGACGCCGGCCTCCAGCATCTCCGTCGCGTCGACGACGTGATCGTCGGTGGGCCCCTGGATGAGGGTGGTGGCGAAGCCGTCGAACATGGCCCAGTCACCGACGCCCTTGAGGTCGGCGATGCGGAACTCGACGGTCTTGTCCAGGGCCAGCCACAGGGCGAGAGCACGCAGGGCTGCGGTCTTGCCCTGGTTCGAGAGCCCGGTGATCAGCAGCATCCGCTGATACAGGCTGATCAGTGCCCCGTCGCCGCGCAGGTCCTGACCCCATGGCGCCTTACCGGTGCGGTAGTTCGCGGTCAGGGTGTCGTCGGTCTCCAGCGGGGACGGGCCGATCGGCTCATCCAGCGCGCCGGAATCGGCGATCCACAGCCGCACCGTGCGGGCCGCCGTCGGAAGGGTGATGAACACTTCGTGCTCATGCCGGGCCAGGTTCTCCGCGAGCTTGCGGCGGCGGCCCTGGACTTCGGCGGTGGAGACGCCGGAGGGGAGGGTGACGTCGACTTCGACGCCGCATCCGGCGATGCGGATCGGGCTGAGCATCGCCGCTCCGACGTCGCCCATCTCCTTGATGGCGTTGCGGAGCGGGGCGATGCCGAGGTCGCGCAGGGCGGTGACGACGATCGAGGGGGTGATCGGGGCGCCTGCGGTGTCGCGCTGCTGGGCGGGCATGGCCCAGGCGGGGGCGGTCTGCTTCTGTCGGCCGACCTGCCACAGGGCGAGTAAGGCCAGCCACGGGCCGACGGTGACGGCCGGTCCCCAGACGACGGTGCCGACATAGACGACCCAGCGGATCGCCTCGATCACCGCGCTGATCGGGCCGACGACCCAGGTGATGTCCTTGTTGGCTATGGCCAGCACGATCCCGAGCAGAAGCAGCCCGCCGACGGTGAGGCCCGCCCCGTAGAGGGCGCTCATGGCCATGTCCTTGGGGGCCTTGATCAGGTCCATGCGGCGGTGGTGGCGGGCGGCCCGGTAGCGGGTGAGGCGGTCCTCCCACTCCTTGGCCTCCTCGAAGTTCCCCGCGGCTTCAGCGGCGCGGATCATCCGTTCGTAGCGGGAAGCGGTGCGTCCGTCCCACGTCCGCTTGGCCACGATCCGCGTGCCGCCCGCCACGTACAGGCCGTGGCGGGCCACCAGTCGTGCGGCCGTGCGGGTCCGCTCGTCAGTGATGGCCGTACGCAGGCCGCGAGCGGTGCGCTTCCACACCCGCGCCGGTCGGACCTTCGCCGGTGCGGTGGGGGCAGGGCCGGGCGGGTTGTCGCCGGGCATCGTGTAGGTGCCGGTGGGGGGGTCTTTGAAGAGGGGGACGACGTTGTCGGTCATGCTGAGAACTCCTGCTCTCGCTGGAAAGCGGGTGGGTAGGGCCCGGGGCGGCCGGCGTTCTTTGGCGAGAGGGCGGCCGCCCCGGGGGCACAGCTACTTGCGGTTCCTGGCCTGCGCGTTCGCCTTCGCGGCGGCCTTGCGGGCGGCCTTCTCGGCGGCCGCCGCGTCGGCGATCTCGCGGGCTTCGCGTTCGCGAGCGCCGTCGATGATCCGCTCGACCTTGCGCTGCAGGTCGCCGAGGTAGACGTTCTCCCCGGCAATCCCGCGCTTGGCCATCCGGGCCGTGTACCAACCGATCTGGGCGATCTCACGAGCGGTGAACTTCGGGTCCTGCGCCATCACGGGGCTCCTTCCGGAGACCGGTCTGTCCGGCTCCCCTCACCACCCGCCACGCGGGCGGGTGGATCGGGCAACCGTCAGCGTCGGCGGCGGGCGGCGGTGCGGATGTTCTTCGCGGCCTGCGTGCCATCGGCGTCACCGACGGACTTCACGACCGTGTGGACGCCCCAGCCCAGCACCAGGGCAAGGAAGGCCAGGAACGCGATGTTCGCGGCGATCGCGGTCAGCGCGCCGACCAGCAGCGGGCCGAAGTACACCCCGGCCGCAACCGCCCCCGCGCCGACGCCAGAGCCGAGCGCGATGCGCTGGACGGTCCGGTCGGGCGGGGCCTGGTGGATGTGCTGGTGCACGACCTGCGGTCCCGCGTACGCCGTGGGGAGTTGGTCGGCGTAGGCGTGGGTGCCGTCCGGGAGCCGGACCACGGTGGCGGGGTGGATCGGTTCGGGAAGGTGGCTCATCCCGCGTGCTCCTCTCGGGTCGGCAGGGGTCAGCGGCGGGGCAGGGCGCGGCACTTCTCTGCGTGGTCCTGGGCCCACTTGATGCGCTCGCTGCTGTTGCGGTAGTTGGTGGCGCCGCACCCTCCGCATTCGGCGTGGAGGATGTCGGCGACGACGATGGCGCCGCCCTCGGAGCGGTAGCGGACGGGAAGGTTGTAGCTGGCCATGGTGGGTCCCTTCGAGGTCAGACGGAGAGGAAGAGCGCGGCGAGGGTCAGGGCGAGGACGTGCGCGGTCTGGTCGACGTGAGCGGCACCGCCATGCGCGGCCCACCCGGACTGGCGGGCGATCCGCATCCACGCGGCGACGGGCCAGCGGCGGTCGATGAAGCCGTGCGTGGCGCCGATCCACAGCACGGCGGCCGCGGCGGGCAGGAGGGGAAGATGCCACCCCAGGGCGGTGGTGCCGAGCGTGAGCATCACGGCGCAGATCAGGACGTGCGTGGCGGCATGGGTGAGGTTGGCCGTCCAGCCTTCCCTCCCGCATCCGGCCTTGTGGGCGGCCTGGTGGTCGGTCTGGAAGGGGTAGTCGGCCAGCAGGTGCCCGACGTAGAGCAGGAACGCGATCTCGGCGAACACGGTGATTCCTCCAGCTAGCGGGTCAGGCGGTGTGCTGGGCATCGGGGTAGGCGCAGGGGACGCACATGCCGAGCGAGGCCGGGATGACGTATCCGGCATCGGTGCGGCAGGCGGGGCAGGTGCGGCGCGCGGTGTTGGCCTTGGCCAGCGCGGCGGCCTTGGCCGGGGTCATCGGCCGCACCGGCTTCGCGCGGTCGACGCGGTACAGGAACGCGGCCAGCGGCCCGCGCCGGTAGCGCGGTCGCAGGACCTGACCCGCGATGTCCTGACCCCCGGGCCGCAGCCCCAGGGCCCGCAACTGCCGGCGGGTGGCGAGCCCGTCGGGGGCCAGGCGCCACGGGAAGGTGGGTAGCCCGTACCGGGCGCCGGTCGGATCGATGCACAGGGTCATGAGGCCACCGCCTCAGCGGCAGCATCGTTGGCCCGCTCGGCCTTCAACGTCTCCCGCAGCACCCGGGCCTTGGCCGGGGACGTACGCAGGGCCTTGCGGATCCGCTCACCGGTCAAGTCCTCGACCGGCCACGCCTCGGTGATGCTGCGCGCCTCAGCCAAGAGCTCACCCGGGGTGCGGACCGGTCGGGTCGATCGGGCCGCATCCGGCACCCGACCGGTCGCCCGACGCAGGCGCGGCACTTCCGCCGCAACAGTCACCGGCACCGGGACCTCGATCGGCTCGTCCACCTCGATCGCGTCGACCGGCGCGGGTTCCAGTTCCGGGGGCGGGCTGGTGGCCTCGATCTGGGGTTCGCCCTGCTCAGCCATCGACCGATTTACATCTATCTGCGCCGATTTCTCCAGAGTCGGTTCGATCGGGGGCCGGTGGTGGAGGACCTTGGCGACGAGATCGGAGCCGAAGTAGATCGAGCCGACCGGCAACGACGTGGCGAGCAGGACGAGTGCCCAGTTCGCCGGGTTCCAGTCGGCCAGTCGACCCCAGTCGACCGATCCGCCATGCAGCTCCGGCACCAGGCCGTGCACGTAGTTGAGGGCGAGTGAGGCGATCGTGTACGCGGCCAGCACCCGCAGCGCGAACTGGCGGGCAGCACCGGTGAGCACGAGCGCGGCGACCAGGGCGAGGGCCATCAGGCCGTCGACCACAAACGGGTACAGCGTCGCCGCCGTAGCGTCCGCGCCGATCGCGGTGGCGATGTCCCGCAGCGCGTTCCAGGAGACCCGGAACGCCATACCGACCACGGCCACCAGTGCCAGCACCAGCAGCCGCTTGCCTGCCACGTTCACCGGTCGACCTCTTCATCGTCGAGGTCGCCCGGCTCCCAGATCCACGACGGCTCCCACCAGTCCTCCCCCCACTCGTCCGGCAGACCGGTCGGAGGAGGCGGAATGGGCGGGGTCGAGCGGAAGCGGGCGGCCAGGCGGCGGAGGATGTTCTTCACGCTCCAACCTCCGGGTGGGAGGCGGTCGCGGTCTTGGCGGCCAGGGCCCGGTGGGCGGCGAGCAGGCGCCGGCGGGCCCGGCGGATCCGCCGCTCGTCCAGCTCCGAGACCGGCCGGTCCAGCAGGGCAATCTGTACGTCGAGCAACTCGACCTCGGCCGAGATGACCGGCATCTCGACCTCGATCGCGTCCAGCTCCTCGTCCGACGGCTCCAGGCCGTCCGACCACGGGGTAACACGGCTCTGAAGTGCAGCGATGAACTCCACGGGTCTTGCTCCTTCGGTAGAGGAACGGGACCCAACAGCAGCCCCGGTGTTCCAGCACCGGGGCTGCACTGCGTTGGGGTGAAGCAGGGAGAAGTGCTCCGGCTCCCCTCGACCCCGCCCGTACAAGACGGGCGGAGGAGGCAACCGGCCGTCGCGCAAGTTGCACGACGGAGGGTTGATCACTTGCATTGCGGCCTCTTTCCGGGAGCGCGCTCCCGCTTGTAGGCAGAGACCCGCCGTCCGGTTGACCAGGGATCCGGCTCCCTCGGCCCGATCTGACCCGGGCCCCTTGTGGATCGTTTGGGCAGGCCAAGCGGCCTCCCCAAGAGCCACCTGTCCTAGGACTGACCGGCTCTGGGAAGACCATGACACTTCAGTCCTAGGACTGTCAATGTCCTAGGACTGTGGGAAACTGGCCATGTCGAGAGGAGTGCCCGGTGGCACCGAAGTGGCGAGAGCTGGCCGACAAGCTGGCCAAGCAGATCAGGAACGGCGACTACACCCCTGGCCAACTGCTGCCTCAGATCCGCGATCTCGTAGAGGCAGGCGAAGGCTCCAAGGCAACCGTCCACGCGGCCTACAAGGCTCTTGAGGCCGAAGGGCTGGTCACGTCGTCGCGCGGCGTCGGAACCATGGTTCGTGCGCAGATGCCCCTGAAGCGCATCGGGATCAGTCGCTACGACAAAGCAAAGTGGCGTGACGGGGACGAAGTCGCGTTCATTGCCGACCGGGTCGCATCAGGCCGCGCCTACCAGCGCGGGGAGCAGACCCAATCGGTCAGCCTCATGGAAGCACCGGCACCGGTGGCCGAAGCACACGGACTGCCCGCAGGCGCTCAGGTATATGCGCGTGCCCGCCTGGTGAAGGAAGGGGAGCAGCCTACGCACACCCTGACCAGCTACTACCGCCCCGAACACGTCGAGGGCACACGCATCGTGGACCCCACGCCGGGGCCGGCAGGCCGCGGCGGCGGCTTCCGCGTTCTCTACGACGCAGGCTACGAGATCGACCACATGAAGGAACGCATCTTCGCCCGCGTCCCCACGGCCGATGAGATCAAGTTGCTCAAGCTGCCCACGGGCGAGCCGGTGGTAGAGCTGCACCGCACGACCTACACGGCAGACGGGACGGTCGTCGAGTTCGCCATAGGAGTGCACGCCGCGTCGCGCTTCGCCTGGGAGTATGAGTTCAAAGTCCCGGACTCGGCTGAGGGTGGCGAACAAAAGTGATCTCTGAGCAGGCGTGGGCGGACGCGGAACTCATCTGGGACTTCCACCAGATGCACCACGAGCCGCGCCCCTGCTCAGTCGCGGTCGGCCTCGGCAGCCACGACCTCGGCGTGGCCGACACGACGGTCGACCTGTACAAGCGCGGCATGGCGCCCCTGATCGTGTTCACGGGCGCCACCAGCCCGACGACCCGCGCCAGGATGCCGCGCGGTGAGGCCGTCCACTACCGCGAGCGGGCGCTGGAACTGGGCGTCCCGCCTGAGGACGTCCTCGTTGAGCCCAACGCCCGCAACACCGGGGAGAACATCCGACTCACCCGGGCCCTGTTGGAGGACGCCGGCCGCCCCATCCAATCCGTACTGCTGATCAGCAAGCCGTACGAAGAGCGGCGCGCATACGCCACTACGCGGAAGCTCTGGCCGGAGGTGGAGGTCATCAGCGCGTCCACGCCGATGACGTTTACGGAGTACGTCGATTCAATCGGCGATCCGAAGCTGGTCATCGACATGCTCGTCGGCGCCCTCCAGCGACTCCAGCTCTACCCGGATCAGGGGTTCATGGTTCACCTGCCGGTACCGGCCCCGGTGCTCGCCGCCTATAAACGCCTGTGCGACAAGGGCTTCACCAGCAGGCTCGTCGCTGCTCCTGCGCGATAAGCGGCTGCGCCGAAAGTTGCCCTACTCCGCCCGTCACCCCGGGCCTGCGCTCCTGTCTGCGCCCCGCTCCAGCCCGGTGCGCCAGCCGCGTGCCAATGGCTAAGGGCTTGATGGGGGGCCTGGTCGGTCGGCTGCCTGTCATGACTGATGCCTCCGGCGGGGGGCTCCGACTCCGGTATGGCGGGGGCGCCGTACGCGGGTGCCGGTACGTCGTGGCGAGCGTGGGGAGGGCAGCGGTGGTGCAGGCAGGGGGCAGGTGACCGTGGCTGCTCCCACCAAAGCCGCTCCGACAACCGCCGGGCTACCTTGACGCCCGTGGACGAACACATAGAGCTGGCGCGACTGCCGGGTCGGCAGGGCCCAACCACCGCTCCTCCGGTACTTCACATCCAGGGGTTGTGGTGTGTTAAGCGGGCCATCGTGGAGCCTCTGGCGAGATAGGCCGGTGATGCGGGAGACGCGGCGCGTCTTTCGCGGTCAATGCGTCGCGCAATTGGGGCTGGTGATACGTCTGGCTTTGAAAGGCATGATCACGCCAGGCCGACTTTGGGAGTTAGGATTGCTCACCCCCCTCGTCAAACTGTTCACCAGTCTCCTTTGCCTCAGATATTAGATCTTCCCAGGGCCAGCCTATAGTTGAATATTGGCGGTAGAGGAGGAGCTGACGATCAACAACGGTGACGTCTTTAGTGGCGACATTGTAAGCCAATACAAGGCGTGTTCCGTCAGAAGCATCCACTTGCAGAGACTCGATGCGTTCAAGCGCGCGCTGGAGATTCTGCTTTGTGATACGCGACTCGCGAGCGTGAGCGTCCAAGTAAATATGGTTGAGATTCAGGCCTTGGATGAGTTCCTGGTCGCTCGCCGATAGGATCACCGCCATAGCGTGAGCGTAGATGCTCGTTGAATTCTTCCGAGCTCTGATTCCATTTGCCACTCGGCGCGCAAATTCTTGATAGAGCGGGTGGAGCTGGTCGGCGTAGCTCTGGGCTGCCTGTTCCAGATCGCCGATATCGCTGATTACTCGGTGATGCTCCTGGGCTCGGTCCACCCCGACCCTGTCCAACGTTCCCAGGATCAAGGCTTGGAGAATTCCCGCATTTCCGTGGCAAATTTCGATCGCATGATCGCGTAGAGCGTGCGTGAATTCTACATTGAGGGCCCTGCCGCCAAACTGGAATATCTTGTCCAGATCTTCCTCACCCCATACGATTGATGTCTCGTGAACTCGCCCCGACAGATCAGGATTCAGGTAGATCAGCATGTTCTGCTGGTTCCACACTCCCACCACTATGAGGAACACGCCGAGATCCCACAGCGCCTTTATGTCACCCGAAAACCTCGCCTTCTCTTTTATTGGCAAGTAATGGAAATCCTCAATCACGAGTCGACGGCCAGATTCGCGCAGGATCTCGGCAACGAAGCGCAGGCTTTCTACATCCGCACTGACTGGCTTAGTTGTGGATTGCTTTCCTCTCCCTCGCTCTATCCCGGCTTTTCCAGTCACCTTCGCTAGCAGCTTGATCCCTACCTCGCCGCTCGCCTCAGCCTTCCCCACAAAGTTTGTGTGGCTGGTACTGTTAACCTCCAGTCGTATGCCAAGCTCACCCAAAGCCTCGCGATAAATATCATCCACAGTCTCGCCTAGTCGACATTGGACAACAATCGCGTTAGGGAGCACTTTCTGTCGAAGCCAGGACTTTCCGCACTTTGATGCACCACGGAGAGCGATATGCGTGTGGCGCATCAAAAGGCGCTGAATTTCCTCATCGAGTTCCCCTCGGTCCACGTATGAGTCCAGCAGGACCTTATTAGATATGCCGAACACTTCATGAGTTCGCTTATTAGGGGTGCGATCCTCGAAGATTCTCATATCTATAATCCTACGAGCGATGTCGCGTGGGTGCGCGTGGAGCAAGCTGCCGGCCTGCCCTGGGGGTGATATCGGGTTCCCGGTTCTCCCGGATGATTGCGGGGTCGGGGCGGCGGTCGGTTGGCGGTCCGAACGTGTGCAGCACCTCTGCTCCGTAAAGCAGACAGCAGTAGGCGGGCGCGAGAGAGGCCCCGGCCGGCGGGACGGCTCGGCCTCGGTGAGTGTCTAACTGCGTGACAACCAAGGCGTACAACGCCGGACGACGACGGACACACGCGGACTGTCGTCGCTGGTCAATGGCACAGCGCCCCCTGACTCGGCCCCTGCCTGGATTGCTTCGGGACGAAGAGGTCGTGGGTTCAAATCCCGCCACCCCGACAGTGTTTGACAGCGAAGGGCCTGATCCACATCAGTGGATCAGGCCCTTCGCTGTTGTGCGTGTCCGTGCGACCGGTGTGGTGGTGCGCGAGGTGCGGGCGGGGCGTCGGGGTGTTGCAATGCCCGGAGGGGGTCAGGCGGCCGGCGAAGAGGAGCGGGCATGGGCTACGCCATTGTTCCTCGTGCTGTTCGCGACGGTGGGGTTCGGGGCCATCGCGCCGGCCGACGGGGCGGCGCGGTGCGGACCGGGCTGTCCCGGCAGCCCGAAAGGAGTGGGCCATGACCGCGACGCAGGCGGGGGAGGCGGAACTGCTGCGGGGGCTGCTCAAGACGCCGCCGTACCGCAAGACGCTGGCGCTGTGTGCGCTGGTCGGCATTCCGGTGTCGCTGGTGTGCTTCTGGTTCCTGGCCGGGCTGCACGAGCTGCAGCACCTGCTGTGGGAGAGCCTGCCGCACGCGCTGGGCCGGGACGCGCCGCCGTGGTGGTGGCCGCTGCCGCTGCTGCTGGTCGCGGGGGTCGTGGTGGGCTGGGTGGCGAGTCGGCTGCCCGGTGCGGGCGGGCACGTTCCGGCGGCCGGGCTGGCCGTCGGCGGGGCCTCGACCAAGGGGCTGCCCGGGGTGGTGCTGGCCGCGGTGGCGAGCCTGCCGCTCGGTGCGGTGCTCGGGCCCGAGGCCCCGCTGATCGCCCTGGGCGGCGGGCTCGCGCTGCTGCTGCGGGACCTGGCGCGCGGGCCGGGGACGCCGCAGGCCAGCGTGCTGATGGGGGTGGCGGGCGCGGCCGCGGCCATCTCGGCGATCTTCGGGAGCCCGCTGATCGCGGCGGTGCTGCTGATCGAGGTGGTGGGGGTGGGCGGGCCGCAGCTGGTGGCCGTCATGCTGCCCGCGCTGCTGTCCAGCGGGCTGGGGGCGCTGGTGTTCACCGGGTTCGGGCGGTGGACCGGCCTGAAGACCGGCGGCCTGACCGTCAAGATGCCCGAGGCGGTTCCCCGTCTGGACGCGGCGGACGTGGGGTGGGGGCTGCTGCTGGCGGTGGTGGTGGCGGTGGTCCTGAGGCTGACGGTGACCGCCGGGCAGGGGGTCGCGGCCTTCGTCACGCGGCAGACCGTCGCCCGTACGGCGCTGTGCGCGCTCGGCGCCGGGGTGTGCGCGGCGGTCTACGCCCTGGTCACCGGCCGGAACCCGGCGGAGGTGGCCTCCTCCGGCCAGGCCACGATGGCCTCGCTGGTCGGGGACCCGCGGGCCTGGGGGATCGGCGTGCTGGTGGCCGTACTGCTGTGCAAGACGGTCGCGTACGCGCTGTGCCTCGGCTGCCTGCGCGGTGGCCCGATCTTCCCGGCCCTGTTCCTCGGGGCCGCGGCCGGGGTGCTGGCGGCGCCGCTGCCGGGTCTGGGCGTGGTGCCGGCCGTGGCGGCGGGGCTGGCCGCGGCCGGGGCCAGCGTGCTGCGGCTGCCGGTCAGCAGCGCGGTGATGGCGCTGCTGCTGACCGGCAGCCCGGGGATGACGCCGGTGGTGATCCTGGCCACGGTGGCCGCGCTGATCACCGCCGAGCTGCTGCCCATGGGGCGCGGGCGCCGGGTGGGGGCGGAGCCGGCGGGTCAGCGGGCCTGAGCGCGGCCGAAGAACTCCGCGAGCGCGGGTGCCAGGGCGGCAGGGTCCACGTCGTGGGTCTGGCCGTCCAGCGTGCGGTGCGCGGCGGTCGGCAGCAGGTCGGCGAGGGCGCGGGCGCCGGCCTGGAGCCAGGTGTCGCTCGCGCCGCCGCCGATGGCCAGGACGGGGATGTCCACGGAGGCCCAGCGGTCCTGCGGGAGCGGGCGCCCGGACATGGTGTCGCCGACGACGCGGGCGTCGTAGGGGAGGGTGTGGGCCAGGGCCGTGAAGTGCTGCCACAGGGGGGCCTGCCGCATGGCCTCGACGTGCTCGGCCGGGACGTCGACGGCGGTGGTGAGCATGTACGTGACGGCTTCCTCGCGGCGGCCCTCGGCCACGAGGGCGTCCAGCCGCTCGATGTAGTCGGCGGGGAGCGGCGGGCGGCTGTCCTCGACGACGAACGGGGGCTCGTACAGGGCCAGTTCCGCAATCGGCAGGCCCCTGGCGGCCGCCTCCAGGGCGAGGACGGCGCCGGAGGACATGCCCATCACCCGGACGGGGCCCTCCAGTTCGGCCATGACGGCGGCCAGGTCCTCGACCTCGCGCGCCACGTCGTAGGGGGCGGTGTCGCCGCTGTCGCCGCGTCCCCGGCGGTCGTAGCGCACGACGGTGTGGTGCTCGGCGAGGAGGTCGGCGAGCTCGACCCAGCTCGGGTGAGCGCGCACCTGGAACGCGCCGCCGACGATCACCAGGGCGGGCCCCCGGCCGGTGCGGTCGTAGGCGATGACGGTCCCGTCGCGGGACACGGCCTGCTGCATGAACGAACCCCCTGTGGTCCACGGTCCAGCATGTGGACGGCGTCCACATCGCCCCGTAGGCTATACCTGGAAGTTGACGCCGTCCACATGTGATGAGGAATCGAGGACCCATGCCAGCGGAAGCCGACCCGCCGACACCCCCGAAGCGCAGCACCTACCGGCACGGGAACCTGCGCAACGCGCTGCTCGACGCCGCCCTGGAGCTGGCCCGCGAGGGCGGCCCGGACGCCGTCTCGCTGCGCGAGGCCACCCGGCGCGCCGGGGTGTCCCCCAACGCCGCCTACCGGCACTTCGCCGACCGGGGGGAGCTGGTGCACGGGGCCTCGCAGGCCGCGATGGCCCGGGTGGCGCTCGCGATGGAGGCGGAGATCGACGCCCTGCCCGCCGGCGGGGACCCGGCCGCCCGGGCCCGGGCCCGCTTCCGCGCCGTGGGGACGGGCTACATCCGCTTCGCGGTGACCGAGCCGGGCTGGTTCCGCACCGCCTTCCACGTCCCGGCCGACATGACCTACGCGGCCGACGCCACGGCCGCCGGCGCGGGCGGGCTCACCCCGTTCGAGCTCCTCGGGGCCGCGCTGGACGGCCTGGTCGACACCGGCGTCCTGCCGTCCGGCCGGCGCCCGGGGGCGGAGTTCCTCGCCTGGTCGGCGGTCCACGGCCTGGCCTCGCTGATCATCGACGGCCCCCTCCGCGGGGTCTCCCCGGAACAGGCGCACGAGGCGGGGCAGGGCGTGATCGACATGATCGAGCGGGGGATCTAGACGGGCGGCCGCCGGGTGACGTCCCGGCGGCCCTCTCGACCGGACACCCCCTAGGCGTCCAGCGGGTTGGCCGCGATGCGCTTCGCCGCGCCGCCCGCGACGTAGCCGGCCGCCGCGCAGGCGGGCTTGCGGGCCGCCTGGTCCTCTACCAGGGCGAGGAAGGACGGGCCGAAGCCGAGGCGCGGGTAGGCGGCCAGCAGGGTGGCGATGAAGGCGGGGTCGAAGTCGGGGACGCGCAGGCCCGAGACGTCCGCGCTCGTGCCCACCTGGAGGAGGTGGCTCTCGACGTCCTCGGCGGCGGTGACGTCGTCCCGCATGTGCAGCACGATCACCTCCTCCGCGCGGGCCCGGCGGGCCGGCTCCCAGCCCAGGCCCGCCGTGAAGATCCGGGCCACGTGGCCGCCGGCCTCCTCGAACGGGAGGGTGTGGCTGTCGAAGGGCGCGGTCAGGCCCAGGTCGTGGAGCAGGGCGCTGACGTACAGGAGTTCGGCGTCGTACGCGAGGCCGTGCTGCCTGGCGTACTCGGCGCCGAAGGCGTAGGAGCGGACGGAGTGGTTGAGCAGGGCGGCGTCCGCGTACTCCGAGGCGATCTCGAAGGCGCGGCGGGCCGTGCCGGAGTCAAGGTTGTGAAGGGTCCACGTCATGCACCGCACCTTAGAGGGACGGGGTGAAGTCGACGGGTGACGGCCCCTCGTCCCCCGGCCACCACAGCCGGGTCGGGGCGGGCGGGGTCTCGGCGAGGACGGTGCCCCGCGAGACCACGTAGCGCGGCCGGACCTGACGGCGGATCGCCTCCTCGGGCGTCGGGGCCGGCAGCAGGACGAAGGAGGCCGGGGCGCCCTCCGTGATCCCGTACTCGGAGGCGGACAGGCCGAGGACGCGGGCCGCGCGCTCCGTCACCATCGAGAAGGCGAGCGGGATCTCGTCGGCCCCGGTGAGCTGGGCGGCGTACAGGCCGACGAGGGCGGTCTGGAGCGGGTTGGCCGTGCCGAGCGCGTTCCAGGGGTCCATCACGTCGTCGTGGCCGAAGGCCACGTTGACCCCGGCACCCAGCATCTCCTTGACCTGGGTGAGGCCGCGCCGCTTGGGGTAGGCGTCGAAGCGTCCCTGGAGGTTGAGGTTGGCGAAGGGATTGGCGACCAGGTTGATGCCCGCGCGTGACAGCAGCCGCTGGAGTTTGAAGGCGTAGGCCCCGTTGTAGGAGCCCATGGCCGTGGTGTGGGAGGCGGTGGCGCGCTCGCGCAGCCCCGTGCGCAGCGCGAGGGTGGCGAGCACCTCGATGAAGCGGGACTGTTCGTCGTCGATCTCGTCGCAGTGGGCGTCGACCCGCAGCCCGTGCTCCTCCGCCAGTGCGAAGGCGGTCCGCAGCGAGGCGACCCCGTCCTCACGGGTGTCCTCGAAGTGCGGGATCGCACCGACGACGTCCGCACCGCGCGCCACGGCCTCGCGCAGCAGCGCCTCGCCGTCGGGGAAGGAGACGATGCCCTCCTGGGGGAAGGCCGTGATCTGCAGGGTCATGACGTCCCGTACCCGGTCGCGGACCTCCAGCAGGGCGTCGAGGGCGGTCAGCGAGGGGTCGGTGACGTCGCAGTGCGTACGCACGTGCAGGACGCCCTGGGCCGCCTGCCAGCGCAGCACCTGCGTGGCCCGCGCGATCACGTCCTCGCGGGTCAGGGTCCGCTTGCGCTCGCTCCAGCACGCGATGCCCTCCCAGAGGGTGCCGGAGGCGTTCGGACGCGGCTGCCCGGCGGTCAGGGCGGTGTCCAGGTGGATGTGGGGCTCGACGAAGGGGGCGCTGAGCAGCCCGCCGTGAGCCTCGATGAGCACGCCCGTCGCGGGCGGCTCCTTCTGGTCGTCGTACGGGAGGACGCGCGCGATGCGGCCGTCCTCGGCGGCCTCCACGTCGTGGAGGCCGTGCTCGTGCAACAGCCGGGCGCCCCGGACGATCATCCGCATGCCGCCAGGCTAGGCGCACACACTCCACGTTTCACGTGAAACGCGGACGGTAGGTGCCGAGGGTTCAGCCGCGCTTGGCCTGTGCCTTCTGGTGCATGCCGCGCGTCTTCGCGGAGAGGGACTGGGCGTCTCTGCCCGCGGCCTTGGCACGTGCCTCGGCCGCCGTGTTCTTCGCCATCGCCTGCTCGGAGTCCTGATGGCTGTGGTGACCGGTGCGAGCCTTCTTGGCCATGATCAACACCCCTCTCGGGAAGCGTCGAAGTACGCACTCCACCATGCGCCCGTTCGGAGCAGTCGGCATCCCGGCGGCACATCGGGCAAGAATGGACGGCATGACCAGCGACAGCGATCTGACCCCCGGCGGGACCCCCGCTTCCGAGATGCCCGACTGGGAGAAGCGGTTCCGGGCCCCGCGCGTGGGGCTCCCCGAATGGGCCGAGGACGCCCCGGACCGCTCGCTCTTCGTCTCGAACGCCACCGGGACCTACGAGCTCTACGCGTGGGACCGGTCCACCGGCACGCAGCGCCAGGCCACCGACCGCCCGAACGGCACGACCGACGGGACCCTCTCGCCCGACGGCGAGTGGCTCTGGTGGTTCTCCGACACCGACGGCGACGAGTTCGGCACCTGGGTCCGCCAGCCCTTCGCGGGCGGACCCGACGAGCCCGCCACGCCGGGTCTGGAGCCCTCCTACCCCGCCGGGCTGGCCATCGGCCGCGACGGCACGGCGGTGGTCGGCCGCTCCACCGACGAGGAGGGCACCACGATCCACGTCGTCCGGCCCGGCGGCGGGGACCCGGCCGTCATCTACCGGCACCGCGAGTCGGCGGGCGTCGGCGACCTCTCCCGCGACGGGACCCTGATCGCGATCGAGCACACCGAGCACGGCGACGCGATGCACTCGGCGCTGCGCGTGGTCACCCTCGACGGGGCCACCGTCGCCGAACTGGACGACTCGCGCGGGGGCACCGAGGAGCTGGGCCTTGAGGTGCTCGGCTTCGCCCCGGTCGCGGGGGACACCCGGCTGCTGGTCGGCCACCAGCGGCGCGGCCGCTGGGAGCCGATGGTGTGGGACGTGGCCACCGGCGCCCAGGAGGACCTGGCCATCGACCTCCCGGGCGACGTGAGCGCCGAGTGGTACCCGGACGGGACGGCGCTGCTCATCGAGCACAGCTTCGAGGCGCGCGACGAGCTGTGGCGCTACGACCTGGCCGCGCGGGAACTCGTACGGGTGGACACGCCCCCGGGCTCGCTGTCGGGGGCCACGGCCCGCCCGGACGGGACGGTGGAGTACCAATGGTCCTCGGCCGCCGAGCCGGCCGCCGTACGGTCGACCGCGGGCGGGGTGGTGCTGGACCCGCCCGGGTTCCGGCCGCCCGGCTCGGTGCCGGTGGAGGACGTGTGGGTGGAGGGCCCGGGCGGGCGGATCCACGCGCTCGCGCAGCGGCCCGAGGGCCACGGCGAGGGCCCCTTCCCGACGATCTTCGAGATCCACGGCGGGCCCACCTGGCACGACTCGGACGCCTTCGCGGCGACCCCGGCGGCCTGGCTGGACCACGGTTTCGCGGTGGTCCGGGTCAACTACCGCGGCTCCACGGGCTACGGCCGCGAGTGGACGGACGCCCTCAAGCACCGGGTCGGCCTGATCGAGCTGGAGGACATCTCCGCGGTCCGCGAGTGGGCGGTGTCCTCGGGCCTGGCGGACCCGGCGCGGCTGGTGCTGTCCGGCGGCTCCTGGGGCGGCTACCTGACCCTGCTGGGCCTCGGCACGCGGCCCGACGACTGGGCGGTGGGGCTGGCCGCCGTACCGGTGGCCGACTACGTGACGGCGTACCACGACGAGATGGAGGCGCTGAAGTCCCTGGACCGCACCCTCTTCGGCGGCACGCCGGAGGAGGTCCCGGACCGCTTCGAGGCCTCCTCCCCGCTGACGTACGTGGACGCGGTGAAAGCGCCGGTGCACATCGCGGCGGGCGTGAACGACCCGCGCTGCCCGATCCGGCAGATCGACAACTACGTCGACCGGCTCGTGGCGCGCGGCGCGGTCCACGAGGTGTACCGCTATGACGCGGGGCACGGCTCGCTGGTCGTGGAGGAGCGGATCAAGCAGGTCCGGATGGAGCTGGAGTTCGCCCTGAAGCACCTGCCGCAGGGCCTGCCGCGCTGACCCGGCGCCCGACCCGGCACCGGGCTCCCGGTGCACCCCCCGTACCGTTGGTGGGGTGCACCGGTTTCTCCTGACCCCGCGCTGGTGGGGGATCAACGTCTTCGTCGCGCTCTCCATCCCCTTCTGCCTGTTCATGGGGACCTGGCAGCTCGGCCGGTTCGAGGACCGCGTCGGCAGCCACCGCGAGGCGGGCACCGAGCGACCCTCCGACGAGGTGGCGGCGCCGCTGGACTCGCTGCTGCCGGTGGACACCAGGACCTCCGGGCGGCTGGCCTCCGCAGCCGGCGTGTACGGGCAGCAGCTGCTGGTCCCCGAGCGGGACCTCGACGGCAAGCGCGGCTTCTACGTCCTGACCCTGCTGCGGACCGACTCCGGCAAGACCGTCCCGGTGGTCCGGGGCTGGCTGCCGGGTACCGCGGACCTGGCGAAGGCTCCGGCCCCGCCGGCCGGGCGGGTCGAGGTCACGGGGGCCCTGCAGGCCTCGGAGAACTCCGGCACCAAGGGCGTGCACGCCCAGGGCGGGCTGCCGCCGGGCCAGCTCGGGGTGATCGGGTCGGCCACCCTGGTCAACCTGGTGCAGGACCCGCTCTACGACGCCTGGCTGACGGTGCGGACGCCGACGGACGGGATGGTCCCCGTCCCCGCGAAGGCACCGAGCAACACCGGCCTCGACCTGAAGGCCTTCCAGAACCTCGGCTACACCGGTGAGTGGTTCGTCTTCGTCGCCTTCGTGCTGTTCATGTGGTTCCGGCTCTACCGGCGCGAGCTGGAGACCCTGCGCGACGCCGAGGCGGGCCTGCTGCCCGCCGGGGACCCGGCGGATGCCCCCGCCGCGGCGGCCCCGGCTACGGCGTCGGCTGCGGAATGAGGCCCGTCCGGTAGACCGTGCCCCCGCAGGCCTGCGGGATGGTGGCCTGGGTGACGGGGGCTCCCGTGGCGGCCGGGGCGTGGGAGACCGCCACTCCGGCCGGGTCCGGGTCGGCCGTGCCGCCCGGCGGCTGTGTGCCGCCGGCCGTGTCACCGGTGCCTGCGGGGACGCTCGCCGCTCCGTCGGCGGGCGTTTTCGCCGGGCCGCCGTCGGCCTGCCCGGCCGGGCGCTGCACCGTGCCCTCCTGCTGCTGCGGCGAGGCCGTCGGGCTGGGGGTCGCCGCCGGGCAGGACTGCGCGGAGGGCACCCAGGCGAAGAGCACCTCGTACGTCTGCTTCGGCTGGAGCAGCAGCGCCGGTGCCTCCGCCGACGGGTCGGGAAGCCCGCTCGCCGGGTCCCCCGCCGTGTGGCCCGTCACCGTCACCCCGGGAGTCGTCGCGGGCCGCGGGCCCTGGGCCACCGAGGCGGCCGTCACGGTGTCCGGACCGGTGACCGTGCAGCCCTGGGCGGAGACGTTGGTGACCTTGAAGCTGCCGTACACCTTGCCGTCGGCCCCCGGAGCGCCGGCGCTGCCCGCCACCCCGAGCTGGCCGGCGGTGCACCCGGGGGTCGCGGCGGCCGCCCCTGCCGGGGGCTGGGGGCCGTTGCCGACGGCGGCCACGGGGGCTCCGTCGCCCGAGGGGCCCGCCGACACGCCGCCGGACGGGGAACCGCCGGGGTGCGGGGAGGTGCGGTCGCCCGTGGCGCCCGCCGTCTGCCCCTTGCCGGGGGATCTCGCGGGCTGCGGCCGGGCCCCGCTGTCGGGGCCGCTGGGGTGCGGCTCGCCGGAGTGGGTGCCCTGTGCCTCGCCGTGGCCCGCTATCGCCGAGTGTCCGGCGGTGGCGCCCTTGTCTTCCTCGTCGTCCAGGTGCAGCGCCACCGGGATCACGGTGCCGCCCAGGACCACCGCCACGGCCGCCCCGACGAGGGCCTGCCGTTTGCGGGCCCGGCGCACCGGCACCGCGTGGCGCAGCCGTTCCAGGGCGCCTTCGGAAGGTTCCAGCCCCTGCACGGCCCCGGCGAACAGACTGCGCAGCGCCTGCTCGTCGGCCGTGGCCGCTGCGGCGGGGGCAGGTGCGGCGGAGCCCGACGGGTTCCTGTGGTCGTCCCTCATGACTGCGCAGCCTCCATCGCCACCCTCAGCGCGGCAATGCCCCGCGATCCGTACGCCTTGACCGAGCCGAGCGATATCCCGAGCGTCTCGGCGACCTGGGCTTCCGTCATGTCCGCGAAATAGCGCAGCACCAGCACCTCGCGCTGGCGGCGCTGGAGTCCGCGCATGGCCTTGATGAGGTCGTCCCGCTCCAGCTGGTCGTACGCCCCCTCCTCCGCGCTGGCCATGTCCGGCATCGGCTTCGACAGCAGCTTGAGGCCGAGGATGCGGCGGCGCAGCGCCGAACGCGAGAGGTTCACGACGGTCTGGCGGAGATAGGCCAGGGTCTTGTCGCGGTCGCGGACCCGGTTGCGGGCGGAGTGGACGCGGATGAAGGCCTCCTGGACCACGTCCTCGCAGGAGGCGGTGTCGTCGAGGAGCAGGGCGGCCAGGCCGAGGAGCGAGCGGTAGTGGGCCTGATAGGTCTCGGTGAGGTGGTCGACGGTGGTCCCGGCCACCACCGGCGGCGCGTCGGCGGCCTCGGGAACAGCCCCGGGAGCGGCCTCGACGGTCACCCCGGCGGCGCCTTCGGCTGCCGTGCCCCCCACCGCCTCCGCGCTATCGCGGGGCGAGGGCACGCGGCCGCCCGGGACCACCCCGGCGAGCGGAGGGGCGACCGGTGCGCCGGCCGGCGGGACGGGCACGATCACAGGAAAGCCGCCGTATGTGCCGGTCCGCCGGCGCGGGGGGACGATGCCCGTGCGCGCCGGTACGACGGCGAAGTCCAAGAGTGCCTCTGCCACGCCCGTTGGACACGCGTCCCCCCGCCAGGGTTGTACGCGCGAGGCAGAGTATTCAGCAATTTCCCCATTGCCTTCATGCGTACCCGCTCTTCCCGATTGCCCCATTTATCCAGGCGGCAGTCGGGCCATCACCTTGATCAAGGGATCGCCACCGATCCTACAAAGCGAATTACGCGAATTCACCCGCGATCAGTTCCGAGATCTGAGCGGCATTCAGTGCGGCGCCCTTGCGGAGATTGTCCGCACACACGAAGAACTCCAGGGCCCTGGCGTCGTCCAGCGACCCCCTCAGCCGGCCCACCCAGGCCGGGTCCGTCCCGGCCGCGTCCGCCGGTGTCGGCCACTCCCCCGCCGCCGGATCGTCCACGAGGACCACCCCGGGCGCCGCCTCCAGGATCTCCCGGGCGTGCGCCGCGGCCACCTCCCGCTCGAAGCGGGCGCGCACCGTCAGGGAATGCCCGGTCACCACCGGCACCTGGACGCAGGTCACGGAGACGGGCAGCGACTCCAGGCCCAGGATCCGCCGGGTCTCCGCCCGTACGGCCAGCTCGTGCGAGGACCAGCCGTCCGCACGCAGCTCACCGGACCAGGGCACCACGTTCAGCGCGAGCGGGGCCGCGAAGGGCCCGGTGTCCTCGCCCACGGCCCGGCGCACGTCCCCGGGCTGCTCCCCCAGCGGGCTGCCGGCCACCAGCGACAGCTGCCGGCGCAGCACCTCCGCGCCGGCCCGGCCCGCCCGGCTCGCTGCCTGGTACGAGGAGACGGCCAGCTCGGCCAGCCCGTACTCGGCGTGCAGCGCGCCCAGGGTGGCGATCATCGCGGCGGTCACGCAGTCCGGGCCCGCGATGATCCCGCGCGGCCGGTTGCGTACGGCGGGGGCGTTCACCTCGGGCACCACCAGCGGCACCTCGGGGTCCTCCCGGAAGGCGGCGGACTGGTCCACCACGACGGCCCCGCGCGCGGTGGCGACGGGGGCCCAGCGCGCCGAGACCTCGGCCGGGGTCAGGAAGAGCACGACGTCGCCCGCGCCGAGGCCCTCGAAGGCGTCCTCGCTGAGGGCGATCACCTCGGTCTCCTCACCGCGGACGGCCAGCACGCGGCCGGCCGAGCGCGGGGAGGCGATCAGGCGTATGCCGCCCCAGACGTCCGCCCGCTGGGACAGGATCTGGAGCAGGATCGATCCGACCGCCCCGGTCGCCCCGACCACGGCGAGCGCCGGGGCCGGGGCCGACCGGTGCGGACTCATCGTCCGGTGCCTCCGTAGACGACGGCCTCGTCGCTGTCGGAGTCGAGGCCGAAGGCCGTGTGGACGGCGATGACGGCGGCGTTGACGTCGTCCTGGCGGGTCACGACCGAGATGCGGATCTCGGAGGTGGAGATCAGCTCGATGTTGACGCCCGCGTCGGACAGCGCCTGGAAGAAGGAGGCGGTGACGCCCGGGTTCGTCTTCATGCCCGCCCCGACCAGGGAGATCTTGCCGATCTGGTCGTCGTAGCGCAGGGAGTCGAAGCCGATCTGCGCCTTCGCCTTCTCCAGGGCGTCGATGGCCTTGTGGCCCTCGGTCTTGGGGAGGGTGAAGGAGATGTCCGTCAGGCCCGTGGAGGCCGCCGACACGTTCTGGACGATCATGTCGATGTTGATCTCGGCGTCCGCGATGGCGCGGAAGATCGCCGCGGCCTCGCCCGGCTTGTCCGGGACGCCGACGACCGTGATCTTGGCTTCGGAGACGTCGTGAGCGACTCCGGAGATGATGGCGTGCTCCACCTGCGCGTCCCCTTGCGGATTCTCGTTGCTGACCCAGGTGCCCGGCAGTCCGGAGAAGGACGAACGGACGTGGATCGGGATGTTGTAGCGGCGGGCGTACTCGACGCAGCGGTGCAGCAGCACCTTGGAGCCGGAGGCCGCGAGCTCCAGCATGTCCTCGGAGGAGATCCAGTCGATCTTCCGGGCCTTCTTCACGACGCGGGGGTCCGCGGTGAAGACGCCGTCGACATCGGTGTAGATCTCGCACACCTCGGCGTCCAGCGCCGCGGCCAGCGCCACGGCGGTGGTGTCCGAACCGCCGCGGCCGAGGGTGGTGATGTCCTTGGAGTCCGCGGACACACCCTGGAAGCCGGCGACGATGGCGATGTTGCCCTCGTCCAGCGCGGTGCGGATACGGCCCGGCGTCACATCGATGATGCGCGCTTTGTTGTGGACCGAGTCGGTGATCACGCCTGCCTGGCTGCCGGTGAACGACTGGGCCTCGTGGCCCAGGTTTTTGATAGCCATGGCCAGCAGGGCCATGGAGATCCGCTCTCCGGCGGTCAGCAGCATGTCGAATTCGCGCCCCGCAGGCATCGGCGATACCTGTTCGGCGAGATCGATCAGCTCGTCCGTCGTGTCGCCCATCGCGGAAACCACGACGACCACCTGGTGGCCGTTCTTCTTGGCATCCACGATCCGCTTGGCGACGCGCTTGATGCCCTCGGCATCGGCTACGGAGGAGCCTCCGTACTTCTGCACGACAAGGCCCACGTGCGCTCCTCGCTCGGTCCGTCTCATTGCGGGTGCAGTCTAACGAGCGGCCGGGATCCGACCGCCACGTACCACATCATGAGATGGGACTATTTACGGCCGAGACGCCCGAGTTCCTCCTCCATGACCTGCCCGGCCTGCTCCACGAGGTCCTCCTCGGTCAGGTCCTCGTCCGTGTCCAGGCCGTCGAGGGCCGCGAGCGGCTGGTCGAGGCGGACGTGCGCGATCAGCGACTGGAGGGCGCGCAGGGTGGCCGAGGCCGTCGGGCCCCAATTGGTGAAGTACGAGAACTGCCACCACCACAGCGCCTCGGTGATCCGCCCCGCCTGGTGGTGGATGAGGCCGTGCCGCAGGTCGGCGACCACGTCGGCCAGGTCGTCGGAGATGCGGTGCGCCACCGGGGTCTTGCGCGGCTCGTACGGGTCGAAGACCTCGGAGTAGACGTCGACCGGCTCCAGCATGAGGGCGAACCGCTCGCGCAGGTCGTCCACGTCCGGCTCCGGGCCCAGGTCGGGCTCGTAGCGCTCCTCGGGAAGGACGTCCTGGTACGCGCCCAGCCGGCCGCCCGCCAGCAGCAGCTGGGACACCTCCAGGAGGAGGAAGGGGACGGCGCTGTCCGGGTCCTCGCCCTTGGCCACCTCGGTGACCGCGACGAGGAAGGACTCGATCTGGTCCGCGATCGAGGCGGCGAAGTCGTCCGGATCCTGTCCCAGGGCGTGCAGCGTTGCGTCAGACATCAAGAAGTCGCCTTCCTTCAAAGGCCCGCCCGAGCGTGACCTCGTCCGCATACTCCAGGTCTCCCCCGACGGGGAGCCCGCTGGCCAGGCGGGTGACCTTCAGGCCCATGGGCTTGATCATGCGGGCGAGGTAGGTGGCGGTCGCCTCGCCCTCCAGGTTCGGGTCGGTCGCGAGGATCAGCTCGGTGACCGTGCCGTCCGCGAGGCGCGCCAGCAGCTCGCGGATGCGCAGGTCGTCCGGGCCGACGCCCTCGATCGGGCTGATCGCGCCGCCGAGGACGTGGTACTTGCCCCGGAACTCGCGGGTCCGCTCGATCGCGACGACGTCCTTCGGCTCCTCGACCACACAGATGACCGTGGGGTCGCGGCGCGGATCGCGGCAGATGCCGCACCGCTCCTCCTGCGCCACGTTCCCGCAGACCGCGCAGAACCGGACCTTCTCCTTGACCTCCAGCAGCGCGTGCGCGAGGCGGCGGACGTCGGTGGGTTCGGCCTGCAGGATGTGGAAGGCGATCCGCTGCGCGCTCTTGGGCCCGACGCCGGGCAGCCTGCCCAGTTCGTCGATCAGGTCCTGGACCACGCCTTCGTACAACGGACTGCCTTCTTTCGGTTCTGGTGCTGTGCGTGCTGGTGACGGGGAGGGGTGCGTGGCTAGAAGGGGAGGCCGGGGATGCCGCTGCCGCCGCCCAGGCCCTGGGCCAGCGGTCCCAGCTTCTGCTGCTGGAGCGCCTGGGCGTTCTCGTTGGCCGCCTGGACCGCCGCGACGACCAGGTCGGCGAGGGTCTCGGTGTCCTCCGGGTCCACGGCCTTCGGGTCGATGACCAGGGCCCGCAGGTCACCGGAACCGGTGACGGTCGCCTTCACCAGGCCGCCGCCGGCCTGGCCCTCGACCTCGGTCCTGGCCAGCTCCTCCTGGGCCGTCGCGAGGTCGCGCTGCATCTTCTGGGCCTGCTGGAGCAGCTGCTGCATGTTGGGCTGGCCACCACCGGGAATCACGGGTACACACTCCATCTGCGCATCGGCCTGGCTGCGGCCGTCGGGAACGCTCGGTCAATCCGAGCCTACGTGCTCCCCGGGCGCCGCGCCCTACGCCGGGAGGACCAACTCTTTCGGGTGAGAGACGGGACGCGCACGTCCCTGTTGGAGACCTCCTTGCGGGCGGAAAACCGGGGATTCGCCGCCCATCGCGTGTCATTCGAAGGTAGGAAGAGCATGCGCACCATTGCGCACACGCGCACCACGACACGTCAGTGCAGGCAGAGGGAGTGCCCGGGTGAGTCAGCCGGAGATGCAGCCCGAGGGGCCACCCCGGGATCCCGCAGAGGACGGCGACCTGACCGGGCGGCCGTTCCCTCTCGGGGACTGGGGCGAGCCCGCCGAGCGGCTCGACGAGCTCTACCGGCGGGTCGAGGCCGATGCGCTGCGCACCGCCGAGTGGTACCTGTCGGACCGGGCCTGGAAGCGGCGCGGCGCGCGGACCCTGCGGGCGGGCGCGGCCGTGGGCGCCGTCACGGGGGCCGCGATGCCGCTGCTGGAGCTGACCGGCTCCGCTCCGGGCGTGGCCTCGTACGGATACCTCTCGCTGCTGCTGGCCGCGGCCTGCCTGGCCTGTGACCGGTTCTTCGGGCTGACGTCGGGGTGGATGCGGGACGTGGCCACGGCGCAGGCGGTGCAGCGGCGGCTCCAGACGCTCCAGTTCGACTGGGCCTCGGAGAACGTCCGGGAGGTGCTGGGGCCCACGGAGGGCACCGCCAGCGAGGCCGCCGAGCGCTGCCTGACGGTGCTGCGGCGGTTCTCCGAGGACGTCACGGAACTGGTGCGCTCGGAGACGGCCGACTGGATGGTGGAATTCCGGGCGGGGCCGACGCCGCTGGCCATGCAGTCCCTCGCCGGCGCGCCGGCCCGCCCGGACCCGGGGGTGCCCCCGGCCCGTTTCCCGCTCCCCCCGGGCACCCGCCCGAACATGCCCCGCCAGCGTCCCCCGGAGCAGCCCCGCTGAGGGGGGTGCCGGGCGGGGTCAGCTGAAGATGATCATCGAGCCTTGGCCCAGGCTCCGGGTGGCCGCCGCGTGGAGGCCCAGCCATACGTGCCGCTCCCGCGCGAACGGGCTCGCGTCGTACGGCATCGGCCCCGCCGGCTCCTCCAACGCCGTCGGCCCGCCCGGCGGCGCCGGCGGGGCGGGGGGATTCGCCGGGTCTATCCCGATCGCGGGGGCGACGAAGGCCAGCTCCCGCAGCAGCCCCTGCGCCGACCCCAGCGGCCCGCCCCCGGCCAGCAGCTCCTCGTTGGCCAGCGGCACCGGGAAGTCCACCGGGACGTAGGCCCCGGCGTGGTCGTAGTGCCACACCAGGTGCGACTGCTGCGCGGTGGGCTCGAACATCTCCAGCAGCTGCTCGTAGTCCCCGCCCAGCTCGTCCACCGGCGTCACCGGCAGCCCGCAGATCTGCAGCAGGTACGCCCGCCGCAGGAAGTGCAGGGCGTCGTAGTCGAAACCGGCCACCGGGGCCACGTCACCGCTCAGGCCCGGCATGTAGGCGAACACGGGCACCGACGGCAGACCCGCCTCGCCCAGCGCCTTGTCGTACGCGGCGATCTCCTCCGCGAAGGGGTTGTCGGGGCTGTGGCACAGCACGTCGACAAGGGGGACCAGCCACAGGTCACAGGCCACGCGGGCTCCGATCAGTCGTTGCCGCCGATCGGGCCAGCGTAATGCGCCGGACACGCTCCGCGAAGGGGTGCGCAGAACCTGGCGCGACGCCACCCGGCGGTGAACGGGACCCCAGGGGCCCTCAGAGGGTCGCGGCCCAGTCCAGCCCGTGCTGGTTGTACGCGCGCACGATGCGGCGTACGGACTCGGCGTCGGCCAGCGTGACCGCGTCGACCAGCTCGCCGTGCCCGTCCCACAGCGCGTTCCCCAGCTCCGGGGCGGCCTGGAGGTGCGGCACGGAGAAGACCCAGCACTGCACGCGGATCCGGTGCAGGAACTCGGTGATGTACGTGTTGCCGACCAGCCCGCTGAGCTCCCGCCAGAACCGCAGGTCGTAGCCGATCAGCACTTCGAGCGAACCGCTGCGCGCGGCCCGCCGCGCCTCCTCCGCGCGGCGGCGCACGGACACCAGCAGCTCGGCCGAGCCGGGCGCGGTCCCGCACTCGACGAGCCGGCGGAAGATCCCGTCGAGTATCAGCATCCGGGCCTCGATCATGCCCCGGTAGTCGTCGACCGTGTAGACGCGGACCCGGAAGCCCCGGTGCTGCACCGACTCCAGCAGGCCCTGCGCGGCGAGGTCGACCAGCGCCTCGCGCACGGGGGTCGCGGAGACCTCGTACTGCTCGGCGATCTGCTTGACGGTGAACTCGGTGCCCGGGGGCAGCCTGCCCGCGAGCACCTCGTCACGCAGCGCGTCCGCGATCTGCTGTCGCAGGGTGTTGCGGGTGACACCTCCGCCGCTGCCTGACATAGGCGCCCGTCTCCTCGGTAGAACTCCGGACACCTTAGGCCAGGCAGCGCGGCCGAAACCGATCGGTTCCCCTCCGCTATGCGGAGATACCAACCGATATGCGGATGATCAGGCCCCCGTGGTGTGCCGGTCGGCGACCGTCAGGGCCTCGTCGAGGAGGGTCAGACCCTCCTTGGCCTCGGCTTCCGTGACGGTGCACGGGGGGACGACGTGCGTCCGGTTCATGTTGACGAACGGCCACAGACCGGACGCCTTGCAGGCCGCCGCGAACTCGGCCATGGGCGCGTTGTCGGCACCGGCGGCGTTGTACGGGACGAGCGGCTCGCGCGTCTCCCCGTCCCGTACGAGCTCCACCGCCCAGAAGGCGCCGAGCCCCCGGACCTCCCCGACCGACGGGTGCCGCTCGGCGATCTCGGCGAGCCCGGGGCCGATGACCTCGGCGCCGATGCGGGCGGCGTTCTCGACGATGCCCTCCTCCTCCATCGCGTTGATCGTCGCGACGGCGGCGGCGCAGGCCAGCGGGTGGCCGGAGTACGTCAGTCCGCCCGGGTAGGGGCGGGTGGCGAAGGTCTCGGCGATGGCGCCGGAGATGGCGACGCCGCCGAGCGGCACGTAACCGCTGTTCACGCCCTTGGCGAAGGTGATCAGGTCCGGGGTGACGTCCCAGTGGTCGGCGGCGAACCACTTGCCGGTGCGGCCGAAGCCGGACATGACCTCGTCGAGGATGAAGACGATGCCGTAGCGGTCGCACAGCTCGCGCACCCCGGCGAGGTAGCCGGGCGGCGGGGTCATGATCCCGGCGGTGCCGGGCACCGACTCCAGGATGACCGCGGCGACGGACTGCGGACCCTCGAAGGCGAGGGTGTCGGCGAGGTGCGCGAGGGCGCGCTCGCACTCCTCGGCCTCGGTGGTCGCGTGGAAGGGCGAGCGGTAGAGGAACGGGCCCCAGAAGTGCACGACACCGGCGGAGGCGGTGTCCGAGGGCCAGCGGCGCGGATCACCGGTCAGGTTGATCGCGGCTGCGGTGGCCCCGTGGTACGAGCGGTAGGTGGAGAGCACCTTGGGGCGGCCGGTGTGCAGCCGGGCCATGCGGACGGCGTTCTCCACGGCCTCGGCGCCGCCGTTGGTGAAGAAGATCTTGTCGAGGTCGCCGGGGGTGCGCTCGGCGATGAGGCGTGCGGCCTCGGAGCGGACGTCGACGGCGAAACCGGGCGCCAGGGTGCAGAGCCTGGCGGCCTGCTCCTGCACGGCCGCGACCACCTTGGGGTGCTGGTGGCCGATGTTGGTGTTGACGAGCTGGGAGGAGAAGTCGAGGAAGCGGTTCCCGTCGTAGTCCCAGAAGTACGAGCCCTCGGCCCCGGCGACGGCCAGCGGGTCGATCAGGGCCTGGGCGGACCACGAGTGGAAGACGTGAGCGCGGTCGGCGGCCTTGACGGACGCGCCGGTGACATGAGGGGTCATGGCGTCACGCTAGAAGTGCGCAGGTGGGAAGGGATATCGGCGGACTGTATGGGGGTGGGGGGCCACCCTCGGCAGTCTGTATGGGCACCGTCCCCAACCCGTACGGGCACACCCCTCGACGTCGCGGCCACCACAACCTCTCCCCCGCACCCCCGGCCGCGACTACGCTCGCCCCGTCGGCCACCCCAGGGGGAAGGGAACAACCCGGCGATGGAACAGCTCCACCCGTCCGACCCGCACCACATCGGCCCGTACCGCCTCCTGTCCCGGCTGGGCGCCGGCGGCATGGGCCAGGTCTACCTCGCCCGCTCCGACCGGGGCCGCACCGTCGCGGTCAAGCTCGTCCACCCCGGCCTGGCCGCCCGCGAGGAGTTCCGCTCCCGGTTCCGGCACGAGGTCGCCGCCGCCCGGCGCGTCGGCGGCGCCTGGACCGCTCCCGTCCTCGACGCCGACACCGAGGCCGGGATCCCCTGGATCGCCACCGGCTACGTCGCGGGGCCCAGCCTGCGCCAGGTCGTGGCCCACGACTTCGGCCCCCTCCCCGTCCGCACGGTACGGATCCTCGCCGCCGGGCTCGCGCACGCCCTACGGGACATCCACCGCGCCGGACTCATCCACCGCGACCTGAAGCCCTCCAACGTCCTGCTCACCATCGACGGCCCCCGCGTCATCGACTTCGGCATCGCCCGCCCCCTGGAGGACCTCACCGGCGGAATGACCCGCACCGGGGAACTCGTCGGGTCGCCCGGCTTCATGGCGCCGGAGCAGGTGCGTGGCGAAACGGTCACTCTGGCCTGCGACGTGTTCTGCCTCGGCGCCGTCCTGGCGTACGCGGCCACGGGGCGGCTGCCGTTCGGCGACGCGGAACGGCCCGGCGGGACGGCCGGGCTGCTGCTGCGCATCGTCGAAGCGGAACCCGAACTGGACGGCGTGCCGGCCGAGCTGCGGGGGCTCATCGCGGAATGCCTGAGCAAGGACCCCGCCGCGCGTCCGGATCCGGCGGCGGTGCTGGCCCGGGTCGGCGCGGGGGACACCGTGGCGGACGGGCGGGCCCTGGAACCGTGGCTCCCGGCGTCGCTCGTGGCGCAGCTCGGGCGGCAGGCGGTACAGCTCCTCGACCGCGAGGACACCGGCCCGGCGCAGGGGCCGCCGCACCCGCCTCACGCGGCGAGCGCCGGCGTGCCCGGGTCCGGCGGCTCCGGGGCCGGCGGGGCTGGTGTGGGCGGGGCTGGGGTCGTCCCCGGCACGATGGTGGCTCCCGCGCACCTCTACGGGCCGCCGCCCGGCTACCGGCAGCAGTACCACCAGCCGGCCGCACCCGCGCCCGGGCCGCCCGCCGCATCGAAGGCCTTCCTCGTCTCGATAGCGCTCGTCGTCGCGATCGCGGCGGGCGGCACCGTGTACGCGGTCATGAACTCCGGCCGGACGGCCGCCCCGCAGGAGCGCACCCAGCCCCCGGCCTCGGCTCCGCCGGGCACCTCCCCGACCACGGGCAGCCCCGGAAGCGGAACCCCGGTCGGCCCGGCGGGCATGCTCCCCGCCGGCTACGCGGGCAGCTGGCGCGCCACCTCCGGCTCCTCCAGCTGGCACCTCGTCCTCACCCCGGGTGCGGTGGGCGACCCCGTCATGTCCCTGAGCGTCGAGGACCCGGCCTACTCCTGCTCCTGGCGGGCCACCCTGCGCAGCGCCCCCGACCCCGTGGAGCTCGACTCCTCCACCGTCACCTCCGGCGCCCAGCCCACCTGCACCGCCGGCCGCTGGAGCCGGCTGCGCCTGCTGCCGGACGGCAGCCTGCGCCGCGAGCTGGACGGGTCGGCCAGTGCCCCTCTCACGTACTACCGGGACTAGAGCGGCGAGTGCTGGGCCCGGTGGCAGACTGGGCCGCGTGCTCACGCAACTCGCCGCGGCGACCGGCGTCCTCGCCCTGCTGACCCTCGTCCCCGGGCCGGACATGGCCGTCGTCACCCGGCGGGCCGTCTCACGCGGACGGGCCGACGGGCTGCGCACGGTCGGCGGGATCGCCGCCGGGCTGCTGCTCTGGGGCGTCCTGACCGTCGCCGGGCTCGCCGCGCTGCTCGCCGCCTCGGCGGAGGTGTACCTGCTGGTCAAGCTCGCGGGAGCGGCGTACCTGTGCTTCCTCGGCGTCCAGTCGCTGCGCCGGCCGGGGGCCGGGGCTCAGGCCGCGGAGGACGGCGCCCCGGACGGGGCCCCGGGCGACCGGGGCGGCGCGTGGCGGACCGGGCTGGTCAGCAACGCCCTCAACCCGAAGATCGCCGTGTTCTACACCGGCCTGCTCCCCACCCTCGCGCCGCCGGCTCTGCCCCCGGCGGCGGGGATGGCGCTGCTGGTCCTGGTCCACGTCCTGCTGACGCTGGCCTGGCTGGGCGCGTACGTCTACGTGCTCGCGCGCGCCCGGCGCTTCTTCGCCCGGCCGCGCGTCCGCCGGGCGATGGACCGGGTGACGGGTGTGGTCCTGATCGGCTTCGGGGTGCGGGTGGCGACGTCCGCCTCGTAGCGGGCGGGGCGGGGGCTATCCGGTGAGGCGGTCCAGCTCCTCCGTGATGGCGGCGCGTATCGGGTCGTGGCGGGGTGCCAGGGCGTGCCGGTCGCCGCGCCAGTACTCCGCGTCCCGGTAGAGCCAGACCGGCATCCGGACGAGGTCGGCGGGCTCCCAGTCGTAGCGGGGCCAGATGTGGGCGTGCAGGTACGGGTCGGTGTTGCCCAGGATCTCGATGTTCACGCGGCGGAAGGCCGGGTCGAGGCGCGCGCAGGCGCGCTCGACGGCCTCGGCGAACCGTTCCAGGTCGGTGAGGTACGCGGTCCGGCGGGCCGGCGGGAGGTCGGAGAGGCGGGTCACGGCGGGGTCGTCGGCCAGCAGGACGGAGTAGCCGGGGAGGAACTGCCGGTCCCCGATCGCGGCGAATCCGGCGTCGAGGCGGCGCAGGACCGTGGGGTTCTGACCCCGCCGCGCGCTGCCGATGCGGTCGAGCCGCCAGTCGTTGTCGATCATTCACGGACCCTAGCCGACGGGCTGTCCCGGCCCGGCGGACTTCGGGGCGGCTGGCTCTCAGGTAGGGCGTGTCATACCTGAGAGCCATATCCGAAGCCCGCTCCGCAGCGTGACGCCGACCAGGGGTGCGGATTCCTAACTTCGGTACCGGAGCGGGCGAGTGCCCGATCGGAGCGAAGCACGGGGGGCACCGCCATGAGCAGCAGTCTCGGGAGCAGGAGCGGTAACGGCGTTGGCGGCGGCGGAAGTCGTGGGCTCGCCGGGAGCCGTGGCGGGAGCCGTGGGCGTGGCGGGCGGGTCTGGCGCACTCTGCTGGCCGGGCTCGTCGCGGCGGCCGTGGTCGTCCCCGTGTCCGCCGCGGCTTCCCCTCAGGTGCCGGCGCCCGCGCCGGCGGCCCTCGCCGGGTCCGCCACCCCGCAGGAGCGCTATGCCGCCAACCTCGCCAACCTCGCCGAGTCAGCCCGGATGGCCGAGGAGGCGGGCCGGAGCGGGCGGGCGGCGAAGCTGCGGGAGATGGCGTCGGCGGGGGCGGAGGGAGCCCGGTTCCTCGACTTCGACGGCCGTGGCCCGGGCCGGGCCGTGGAGGTGTTCGGCGATCTGGGCACCGCCGACCGCATAGCGGTGCTGGTGCCCGGCTCCGATACGACCCTGGACACCTACCGGCGCTTCCGCGACGGGGCGCTCAGCCTCCACCGGCGGCTGGCGGAGGAGCATCCGCGGTCCGCGGTGGTCGCCTGGCTCGGGTACGACACCCCGGGCACGGTCAGCACCACCGTGCTGACCGCCGACCGCGCCGACCTGGCTGCCGCCGAACTGGGGCCGTTCCTGTCCCGGTTGCAGGGGCTCGCCGGGGCCGACGCCCGGATCTCGCTGCTCTGCCACTCCTACGGCTCGGTGGTCTGCGCCCGTACCGCGACCGGCCCCCGGGTGACGGACATCGCCCTGTTCGGCAGCCCGGGTACCGGCTCGGCTTCCGCCGCCGAACTGCCGGCCGGCGGCGCCCGGATATGGGCGGGCCGGGGCAGTGAGGACTGGATCGGGGGCGTTCCCCATGTCCGCTTCGGCGGGGTCGGGTTCGGCACCGATCCCGTGGACCCCGCCTTCGGCGCCCGGGTCTTCGCGGCGGGCACCGCCGGCCACAGCGACTACCTCAAGCCCGGCACCACCTCCCTCGACAGTCTGGCCCGCATCGTCATGGGCCCCGCGGAACCCGCCGCCTCGCCCGCCCCTGTCGCTCCCGTCCCCGCATCTCCCGTCACCGGCTCGGAGGTCTCCCATGTTTGAGGTATTCGGCCGCTGGGCGGCGCTCGCGGAGCGCGTCGACCGCGCGACCCCGCAGGGGCGGGACCGGTCGGTGGACGCCCTGCGGGCCTTCGCGATCCTGGGGGTGGTGCTCGGGCACTGGCTGGTCACCGCCCTGACCGTCCGCGATGGCGCCCTGAGCGGCACGAGCCCGCTGGCACACATGCCCTGGCTGGCCCCGGTGTCCTGGGTGTTCCAGACCCTGGCGGTGTTCTTCCTGGTGGGCGGCCACGTCGCGGCCCAGGGGTACGCCTCGGCGCGGGCCCGCGGGGTCTCGTACGGGGCCTGGGTCGGTCAGCGCCTGGGCCGGCTGTTCCGTCCCGTGGCGGCGGTGCTCGCCCTGTGGGCGGTCGTGGCGGGCGGGCTGCTGCTGGGCGGCGCCGAACTGGACACCGTACGGACGCTGCTCAAGCTGGTGTGGTCGCCGCTGTGGTTCCTGCTGGTCTTCGCGGCGCTCACCGCCGCGACCCCGCTGGTGGCCCGGCTCAGCCCGGTGTGGCCGCTGGCCGTGGTGGCGGGGGTCGACGTGTGGCGGTTCGGCTTCGACGGGCCGCAGTGGACCGGCTGGGTCAACGTCGCCGCGGGCTGGCTCGTCCCCTACACCCTGGGGGCGGCCTGGGCCCGGGGCGCGTTCGCCCGGCGGCGTCCGGCGCTGTTCCTGCTGGTCGGTGGCGCGGCCGCCACCGCCGCACTGGTCCTCTGGGGCGGGTATCCCGCCTCCATGGTGGGGGTGCCCGGGGCGGCGATATCGAACCTGAACCCGCCGACGCTGGCCGCCGTCGCGTTCGGCCTGGCCCAGTGCGGGCTGGCCCTGCTGGTCCGCGAGCCGCTGGCCCGCGCGATGCGCCGGCCCCGGACCTGGGCGAAGGTGGCCCTGCTGAACGTGTCGGCGATGACCGTGTTCCTGTGGCACCAGACCTCGATGATGGCCGTCACCGCCCTCGGGCTGCTGGTCTCCACCGATCTGCCCGGGCTGCACACGGTGCCCGCTTCGGCGGGCTGGATAGCGGCCCGGCTGCTGTGGATTCCGGTGTTCGCGGCCGCGCTGGCCGTCTGCTGGGCCGCGTTCCGCGTCCACGAGCAGCCCCGGTCCCGGCCCGCCGGTGCCGCACCGGATGCCGTCCGGAACCCCGGCGGACGGCGCCCGGCGGCCGGGCCGGTGATCTCCCGTGCCTAGGCTGGGCAGCGTGAGACAGCAGAGCGAGTCCCCGGCCCCGGTCCCGCCCCCCGAGCGGGACGGCCCCGCCCCGTACGGGATGGCCCGGCAGCTGTTCACCCTCGCACGGGATCCGCTCCCCCCGATGAAGCGGCCGCGCTGGCTGGCCCGCCTGCCGCACGCCCTGATCGGCTACTCGGCGGTGCTCTTCGGGTTCCTGACGTCCGCACAGCTCCAGGACCACTACGACGTGCACGATCCGCGCATCGTCGTGCTGTCGCTGCTCACCGGCTTCGCCATCCTGGCGGCGATGTTCCGGCCGATAGCCGCCTGGTGGATCGGGCTGCTCACCGCCGGGTTCATCGCCTCGACGATCCACGGCCATGTCGGGCAGGGCCAGACCTGGCCCTGGACGCCGGTCGGGCCCTTCGCCTTCGCGCCGCTCATCCTGCTCGTGGCCCTGCGCGTGCCGCCGAAGGTGACGGCCACGGTCATCGGCGTCTCCATCGCCTGCACCGGCGCGGCCGAAGTGCTCTTCAAGCCCGAGCACAGCCAGAGCAGCGCGGTCGGCGCGCTCCTCGTCTTCGGCTTCGCCGGGCTCCTCGGGTACGCCCTGCGCGCGACCCGGCTGGCCCGCAGCCAGCTCGTCGCGCAGGAATCCCTGACCGAGGAGGAGCGGGCCCGGCGGACCCTGCTGGAGGAGCGCAGCCGCATCGCCCGTGAACTGCACGACGTGGTCGCCCACCACATGTCGGTGATCTCCATCCAGGCGCAGGTCGCCCCGCACCTGGTGGAGAACCCGTCCGAGGAGCTGAAGGAGAACCTGGCGGGCATCCGGGAGAACGCCCTGGAGGCGCTGACGGAACTGCGCCGGGTGCTGGGGGTGCTTCGGTCCGAGCAGCCCGACGATCCGGCCAATCCGCACCATCCGCAGCCCACCCTCGCCGAACTGGACGGGCTCGTGGACAACGTGCGCGGCGCCGGGCTGGAGGTCACCACCGAGGTGGCGGGCGTCCGGCGGCCGCTGACCCCGGGCGTCGAGCTGACCGCGTACCGGATCGTTCAGGAGGCACTGAGCAACTGCCTGCGGCACGCCCCCGGTTCCCGGGTCGAGGTCGGGATCGCGTACGGGCCGCGCGAACTGCACCTGTGCGTGGCCAACTCGGCCCCGACCCGCTCGGCGCCGCCCTCGCCGGGTGCCGGGCACGGGCTGCTCGGGATGCGGGAGCGGGCGGGCATGCTGGGGGGCGAACTGGCCGCCGGGCCACGGCCCGACGGCGGGTACGAGGTGAGCGCCGTGCTGCCCATGGACCCGCCCGGCCATTCCTCCGCCGGGACGAAGAAGGACGTGAAGGACGTATGAGCTCTCCGATCAGGGTGATGATCGCCGACGACCAGATGATGGTCCGGCAGGGCTTCACCGTCCTCCTGAACGCCCAGCCCGACATCGAGGTGGTCGGCCAGGCCGTCGACGGCGCGGACGCCGTGGCCAAGGCCGCCGAACTCGGCCCGGACGTGGTCCTGATGGACATCCGCATGCCCGGGATGGGCGGCATCGAGGCCACCTCGGTCATCACGGGCACCCCGGACTGCCTGGTGAAGGTGCTCGTGCTGACCACCTTCGACCTGGACGAGTACGTGTACGAGGCGCTGCGCGCCGGTGCCTCCGGGTTCCTCCTCAAGGACGCCTCGGCCGATCAGCTGGCCGAGGCGGTGCGGGTGGTGGCCGCCGGCGAGGCCCTGCTGTCGCCGAACATCACGAAGCGGCTGATCACCGAGTTCTCCCGGATGGGCGCTCCGCGCGCCCCCTCCAGGGCGCGGATCCAGGACCTGACGGAGCGGGAGACGGAGGTGCTGTCGCTGATCGCGCAGGGGCTGTCGAACGCGGAGATCGCGGAGCACCTGGTGCTGGCCGAGCAGACGGTGAAGACGCATGTGGGCCGGATCCTGGTGAAGCTGGGCCTGCGGGACCGTACGCAGGCGGCGGTGTTCGCGTACGAGACGGGTCTGGTCCGTCCGACGGGCTACTGACGGGCCCGTGTAGTACCTGAGAGGGACCCCGGGAAATCCCCTTCAGCGGCGACGCGGACGAGCCGGGCCCCGGCCTACGGTTTGGACATGACCGAGACGACCCCCGGGGCGACTCCCCGGCCTCCCGAACTGCGGCTGGCTTCGGGCCTGATCCAGAGCCTGCGTGACGACCTGCTCACCGACGCCTTCGCCTACCGTCCGCTCGCCCCGATGCGGACGGACGGGCGGCTGCCCCGGCTGCTGCCGCGGCGGATACGGCCGAGGGCGGCCTACCTGCCGCACGCGGCGGTGGCGGCGGTGGCGTCCTTCGTGTTCCTGCTGGGGAACACGAACAACTTCAACGGAATGCCGCCGGTCCAGGCCCTGGTGATCGGAGTGCTGGCGGCGGCGCCGGTGCTGATGACGCTGGTGCGGCCCGTGGGGGCGTTCTGGGCGGCCCTGGCCGCCACGGCGGTGCTGGCCGTCCTGCAGGACCAGATCATGGTCTGGCCGTGGTCACCGGCCACGTTCGTCGGCCATCTCGCCGTCATGACGTTCGTGGCGCTGCGGACCCGGCCGCGGGTGGCGGGGTGGATGTGGGTCATCACGCTGCTGTTCGGGACGGCCCTGCCGGTCCTGGTCGGCTCCGCGGACTCGGTGCAGCCGGCGCCGATGGCGGTCACCTCGGCGATGGTGCTGCTGGCCGTCACCGTCCGCAACACCCGGCGGGAGGCGAAGCAGGAGGTCAGCGCGCAGCAGGAGGTGACTGCCGTCGAGCGGGACCGGCGGACCCTGCTGGAGGAGCGGACGACCATCGCGCGCGAGCTGCACGACGTGGTCGCCCACCACATGTCGGTGGTGGCGATCCAGGCGGAGGCGGCCCCGTACCGGGTGAAGAACCCGCCGCCGGAGCTGGAGGCGGCTTTCGCCACCATCCGGGAGAACGCGGTGGCGGCGCTGACGGAGCTGCGCCGGGTGCTGGGCGTGGTCCGGTCCGCCGACTACGAGGCGCCCGACGCCCCGCAGCCGACGCTGGCCTCCCTGGACGGGCTGCTGGCCAATGTGCGGGAGGCCGGGCTGAGCGTGGAGAAGACGGTGACGGGTGCGGTGCGGGAGCTGCCGCAGGGCGTGGAGCTGTCGGCGTACCGGATCATCCAGGAGGCCCTGAGCAACACGCTGCGGCACGCCCCGGGGGCGGCGGCCGGGGTGGAGGTCTCGTACGTGCTGGGGGGCTTGGGGATACGGGTGGTCAACGGTGCGGCGGTCGGGGACGTCCGGCCCTCGCCGGGGGCGGGGCACGGGATCACGGGGATGCGGGAGCGGGTGGCGATGCTGGAGGGGGAGATGACGGCCGGGGAGAGTGCGGGCGGCGGGTACGAGGTGGCCGTGTTCATACCGGTGCGCAGCCGGCCGCAGCCCGAGGAGGCGCCGGTATGACGATCAGGGTGTTGATCGTCGACGACCAGATGATGGTCCGCGAGGGCTTCTCCGTCCTGCTGAACGCGATGGAGGGCATGGAGGTCGTCGGTGAGGCGGTCGACGGGCGGCAGGCCATCGCGCAGGTGGCGGCGCTGCGGCCGGACGTGGTGCTGATGGACATCCGGATGCCGGAGATGAACGGGCTGGAGGCGACGCGGCAGATCGTGGCGGCCGACACGGACGCGAAGGTGCTGGTCCTGACGACCTTCGACCTCGACGAGTACGTGTACCAGGCGTTGCGGGCGGGGGCGTCGGGGTTCCTGCTGAAGGACGCGTCCGCCCGGCAGCTGGCGGAGGGGGTGCGGGTGGTCGCGGCCGGGGAGGCGTTGCTGGCCCCTTCGGTGACGAAGAGACTGATCGTGGAGTTCTCGAAGCTTTCGGAGGTCTCGCGGGTCCCGGACGTGTCGGGGGTGGGGGAATTGACGGAGCGGGAGACGGAGGTGCTGGTGCTGATCGCGCAGGGGCTGTCCAACGCGGAGATAGCCGACCGGCTGCTGGTCGCGGAGTCCACGATCAAGACGCATGTGAGCCGCATCCTGGTGAAGCTGGGGCTGCGGGACCGGACGCAGGCGGCCGTCTACGCCTACGAGACACGGCTGGTGACACCGGCTTAGGGTGCGGGGATGGGTTTTGATCCGTGGGATGCCGGCTTCGTGGCCGATCCGTACCCCGCCTACCGGGAGTTGCGGGAGCGGGGGCGGGCCGTGTGGTCGGAGGCGACCGGGCAGTGGCTGGTGCCGCACTACGCCGATGTGAGCGCACTGCTGCGGGACCGGCGGCTGGGGCGGACGTACCTGCACCGGTTCAGCCACGAGGAGTTCGGCCGGGAGGCGCCGCCGCCGGAGCACGAGCCCTTCCACGTGCTCAACGGCAACGGCCTGCTGGATCTGGAGGATCCGGCGCACGGCCGGGTGCGGCGGCTGGTGTCCAAGGCGTTCACCCCGCGGACCGTCGAGCGGCTCGCGCCCTCCGTGGAGCGGCTCGCGCGGGAGCTGGTGGGCGGGCTGGTGGCCGACGGGGGCGGGGACCTGCTGACCGCCGTCGCCGAGCCGCTGCCGGTGGCGGTGATCGCGGAGCTGCTCGGGATCCCGGAGGCGGACCGGGGGCTGCTGCGGCCCTGGTCGGCGGACATCTGCGGGATGTTCGAGCTGCGGCCGGGCGCGGAGACCGCGCGCCGGGCGGTGACGGCCAGCGTGGAGTTCAGCGCCTATCTGCGGGAGCTGATCGCCGAGCGGCGCCGACGCCCCGGCTCGGATTTGATCTCCGCGCTGATCGCCGCCCACGATGAAGGGGGCCGGCTCAGCGAGCAGGAGATGATCTCCACCTGCGTCCTGTTGCTGAACGCCGGACACGAGGCGACGGTCAACACCACCGTGAACGGCTGGTGGGCCCTTTTCCGCAATCCCGGGCAGCTCGCCGGGCTGCGCGCGCTCCCCGGATCCCCCGGTCCGGAAAAGTTGTCCACAGCTGTGGATGAACTGATGCGCTACGACACACCCCTCCAGCTGTTCGAGCGCTGGGTGCTCGACGACATCGAGGTGGGGGACACGCTCATCCCGCGCGGAGCCGAGGTCGCCCTGCTCTTCGGGTCCGCGAACCGGGACCCCGCGCGCTTCGACAACCCGGACGCGCTGGACCTCGGGCGGTCCGACAATCCGCACCTGACCTTCGGCGCCGGGATCCACTACTGCCTGGGCGCGCCGCTGGCCCGCCTGGAGCTGGCGTCCTCCTTCGGAGCGCTGCTGGACGAGAAGGTCCCGCCGATGCGGCTCGTACGGGAGCCGCAGTGGCAGGACGGCTACGTCATCCGGGGGCTGCGGGAGCTGCTGGTGGAGTTCTGAGGCCTAGCGGGCAACGATCCCCAGCGCCGCGCGGATCTCGTCGGCGACCGCCTGCGGGGCCACGTTCTCCTGACCCCCCGTCAGGCGCGTGTGGAGGACGGCGACGGCGAGTCCGTGCTCCGGGTCGGCGAAGGCGATGCTGCCGCCGGAGCCGTTGTGGCCGAAGGCGGTGCGCCGGCCGCCCGTCTCCGGCAGGCCGAGGAAGTAGCCCAGGCCCTTGGCGACCGCGCGTCCGAATATCCGGTCGACGTCCCCGGTCACTACGGCGGCGATCCGGGCCGTGTGCTCCGGGGCCAGCAGCCGCACCCCGTCGACCTCACCGATGAGGGCCGCGTACATGCGGGCGACGGCTGTCGCGCTGAAGGTGCCGCCGCAGGGGAGTTCGGCGCGCAGGTACGCGGGGTGGTTGGCGAGCTCCGCGGTGCTCCACACCCCCCTGTTCGGCATGGCCAGGAAAAAGGGCAGATCCTGGGGCAATGCCGTCAGGGAGGCCTCCCAGTTGCCCTCGACGAGGGTGGCGACCCGGGGCAGCTCCTGCTCGGGGACGGCCAGGAACAGGGAGTCCGCGACGCCGAGCGGCCCGGCGACCTCCTCGCGGAGCACCTGGGAGATGGTGCGCCCGGTGGCGCGGCGGACGGTCTCGCCGATGAGCCAGCCGAAGGTCCAGCCGTGGTAGCCGGTGGCCGTGCCCGGCTCCCACAGCGGTTCCTGCCCGGCGACCGTCGCGCACATGGCGTCCCAGTCGTACAGCTGCTCGGCGGTGATGTCCGCGGGCAGCTGGGGCACTCCGGCGGAGTGGGTGAGCGCGTGCCGCAGGGTGACGTGCCCCTTGCCGTGCGCGGCGAACTCCGGCCAGTGGCGGGCGAGGGGCATGTCGTAGTCGAGGAGCCCCTGCGCGACGAGGACGTGGGCCACGGTCGCGGTCACGCCCTTGCCGGCGGAGTAGGCGTGGATCAGCGTGTCCCCGCCCATCGGCCGGCCGGTCGCGGGGTCGGCGACTCCCGCCCAGGCGTCGACCACCTGCCGCCCGTTGCGGTACGCGGCGACCTGGATGCCGGTCTCCTGCCCGGACTCCACCAGCCGGTCGATCGCCTTCTGTACGCGCGCCTGCACCTCGGTCATGACGGTTCCCCCTCGTCAGCGATATCCTGAGCACTGTTCAACCCGAACGCTGTTCAAGATAACTTGAACAGCGTTCAGGCGCAATGCACCACCACGAGACCCCAGGGAGACCCGGCATGCCCGTACGACGGCCGGACGTCATCAACGCCGCCATGGAGCTGCTCGACGAGACCGGGCTGGACGAGCTGTCCACCCGCAGACTCGCCGACCGTCTGGGCGTGCGGGTCGGCGCCCTCTACTGGCACGTCAAGAACAAGGACGAACTGCTCGCCGAGCTGGCGGACCGGATCGTCGCCGAGGCCCTGGCCGAGCCCGTCCCCGGTACCGAGCTCGCCGACCGCCTCGCCGGGACGGCCGCGGCGCTGCGCCGCGCCATGCTCGCCCATCGCGACGGCGCCCGGCTGGTCGCCGGGTACGCCGTCCCCGGCCCGCACAGCCTCGCGCTGGCCGACCGCCTCATCGGCATCACCCGCGCCGCCGGGATCCCGCTGCCGCTCGCCGCGACCGTCGGCGATGCGCTGCTCAGCTACGCCACCGGGTTCACGCTCCAGGAGCAGCAGCAGGGGGACCCCGCCGGCGCCCCGGCCGGCCTGTCTCCCGACCTGTCTGGCCTGCCCCACCTGGCGGAACTGTTCTCCGCGGGGCCCCCGGACCGGGACGTCTCCTTCCGGGCCGGCACCCGGCTGATCACTGCGGGCCTGGCGGCGGCCATGGAGTCCGGGACCCCCTAGTGCGGTGACCGGAAAGGTTCACCGCACTAGCAGCCCCTACGCCGTCAGGTCCCGGCGGCGCAGCGCCGCGAGGCCGGCCGCCGTCAGGGCCGCCGCCAGGGCGGTGAGCGTCAGCAGCGGGGCCGGGTCCCAGCCGCCGGGTCCGGGCAGCTTCGGCAGGTGGGTGAAGGGCGAGAGGTCCATGACCGCCTGCGGGAGGCCGAGGGCCGGACCGAGCCAGCCGAGGGCCAGCGCGGCCCCGGCCACCGCCCACCCGGCGAGCGCGTACCGGGGGACCGCCCCGTAGAGCAGGGCGGTCAGCGCGCCGATCACCCACACGGCCGGCAGCTGCGCCAGGCAGGCGCCCACCGTCGCGCCCGTGTCGCCGCCGTGCCCGAGGCCCAGGCCGAGCCCCGCCAGCAGCAGGATCAGGGCCGACCCCCCGAAGGCGACGGCGAGGTGGCCGCCGGCCCAGCGCAGCCGGCCGACGGCGTTCGCGAGTACGGGCTCGGCTCGCTGCGAGGTCTCCTCGCCGTGCAGCCGCAGCACGCAGGAGACGGCGAAGAGCGCGGCGGCCATGCCCATCAGCCCGGCCATCGCCGCGAGGAAGGCGCCGGTCAGCCCGCTCTGCCCGCCCATCCGTTCGATGATCTGCCGGGTCCGCTCGTTGCCGCCGACCACCTCGGCGGCGCCGTCCGCCATCCCCCCGAAGACCACTCCGGCGGTCAGGAACCCCGCGCTCCAGCCGAGGACGGTGCCCCGCTGGAGCCGCCGGGCCAGCGCCCCCGCCGAACCGAGACGCCCCTCGGCGGGGCCCGGCCGGGCGGCCAGGAAGCCCGTGCCCAGGTCGCGGCGGCCCGCCAGCGCGTAGCCGGCTCCCGCCAGCGCCGCCGCCCCGGCCGCGAACAGCCCGAGCACCCACCAGCGTTCGCCCGCGAAGGCCCGTACGTTCGTCAGCCAGCCCAGCGGCGAGAGCCAGGCCAGGGCCGACCGCCCGCCCGGGGTCCCCGCGTCGCCCACCGCCCTCAGCACGAACGCGGCACCCAGTGCTGCCGCCGTCAGCCCCTTCGCGGCCCGGGCGCTCCCGGTCAGCTGGGCGGCGACGGCCGCCGCGCCCGCGAAGAGCAGCCCGGTCCCGGCGATGCCCAGCCCGAGCGCGAGGGCCCCGGCCGCGCCCTGCCCCGCGAGGCCGGCCGCGACGAGCAGGGCCACGGCCGCGTCGGCGGCGGCCGCGGCCAGCAGGGCCGCCGTCAGCGGGGCCCTGCGGCCCACCACCCCGGCGCCGAGCAGCTCCTGACGGCCCGTCTCCTCTTCCTCGCGGGTGTGCCGGACGACGATGACCAGGCTCATCGCGGCGGCGAGCACCGCCCCGTAGACCCCGGCCCGCCACGCCGCCAGGGCGCCGAGGGAGTCGCCGAACACCGGCCCGTACAGGGCCCGCATCGAGCCGTTGGCGTTCATCGAGGCGGCGACGGAGGCCCGTTCGGCGGCGGTGGCGTACACGCTGCCGAGCGCGCGGGGCATGCTCGCCACCAGCAGCCCGGTGACCAGCACCCAGACCGGGGCCGTCACCCGGTCCCGGCGCAGGGCCAGCCGCAGCAGGGCCCCGGTCCCGGCCAGCTGCCCGGTCATCGCCCGCCCACCTCCCCCGGCGTCGCCGGTGCGTAGTGGCGCAGGAACAGTTCCTCCAGGGTGGGCGGGGTCGAGGTCAGCGACCGCACGCCCGAGGCGGTGAGGGCCCGCAGGACGGCGTCCAGCTTGTCGGTGTCGGCCTGGAGGCTGACGCGCAGCCCGCGCACCTCCACGTCGTGGACGCCGGGCAGGTGCGCGATCCCGTTCGGCGGCCCGGCGAGCTCGGCGGTGATGGACGTACGGGTGAGGTGGCGCAGGTCGGCGAGGGTGCCGCTCTCCACGGTGCGGCCGGCGCGGACGATGCTGACCCGGTCGCAGAGGGCCTCGACCTCGCTGAGCAGGTGGGAGCTGAGCAGTACGGTGCGGCCGGCGGCGCGGGCCTCGGCGACGCAGCCCCGGAAGACCTCCTCCATCAGCGGGTCGAGGCCGGAGGTGGGCTCGTCGAGGACGAGGAGCTCCGCGTCGGAGGAGAAGGCGGCGACCAGGGCGACCTTCTGGCGGTTGCCCTTGGAGTAGGTGCGGCCCTTCTTGGTCGGGTCCAGCTCGAACCGTTCCAGCAGCCCGTCCCGCCGCGCCCGGTCGAGGCCGCCGCGCAGCCGGCCGTAGAGGTCGATGACCTCGCCGCCGGTGAGGTCGCGCCAGAGGGTGACGTCGCCGGGGACGTACGCGAGGCGGCGGTGGAGGGCGACGGCGTCGGCCCACGGGTCGCCGCCGAGCAGGGTGACGGTCCCGGCGTCGGCGCGCAGCAGGCCGAGCAGGATCCGCAGGGTGGTGGACTTGCCGGCGCCGTTGGGGCCGAGGAAGCCGTGGACCTCGCCGGCCGCGACGTCCAGGTCGAGCCCGTCCAGCGCGTGGGTGCGGCCGAACGACTTGTGGAGTCCGGCGACGCTGATGGCCTTCGTCATGACTCCGAACGTACGCCGCTTTCAGAAAGTTGTGAAGATAGCGAATCACGTAAAGTTCGGAGGGTGACGAGGGACGACGTACGGGACGAGGAAGCGGTCTCCCGCTTCGTGGAGCGGTTCGCCGCGCAGCTCACCGAGGCGGGCATGCAGCGCATGGCCGCCCGGGTCTTCTCCTGCCTGCTGGTGAGCGACGGCGGCGCGATGACCTCGGCGGAGCTGGGCGCGGCCCTGCGGATCAGCCCGGCGGCGGTGTCGGGAGCCGTCGCCTACCTGGCGCAGCTCAACATGGTCAGCCGGGAGCGCGAGCCGGGCTCCCGGCGGGACCGCTACGTGCTCCACAACGAGCTCTGGTACGAGACCTTCACCCGCCGGGACCAGGCCCTCACCCGCTTCGAGCAGACCCTGCGCGAGGGCGCGGCCGGCCTCGGCACGGACACCCCGGCGGGCGCGCGCGTGGCGGAGACGGCGGCGTTCTTCGAGTTCCTCCAGCACGAGATGCACGGCCTGATGGACCGCTGGCGCACCCACCGGGCAACCCTCGACCTGCCGTAGCCGCCCGTCAGCCCCGCGGCAAGGTCAGGGACCACGCCCCCGCGCGGCGGGTCCATGTGCGGCGGCGGACCGGGGCGCCCGGCGGGGCGTGGTCGGCGCGGTAGCGGAACGCCGAGCCGGGGCCCGTGACGGACACCGTCACCGCCTCCCCGTACCCCGTCACCGGCACCCCGCCCGGCACCCGGACCACCACCCGCGCCGGCCCGCCGTCGGCCCGCGTCCGCACCGCCACGTCCTCCACCGGGCGGTCCTCGTCCACCAGCACCACCCCGTCCACCTCCACTCGCAGCCGCTGCACCGCCCCGCCCCCGCCCGCCGCCGGAGCGGGCAGCAGCGTCCGCAGCAGGGACCGGTACCCGCCGGCCCGCCGCACCGCGGGTGCCGCCGGTGCGCCGGTGCGCAGCCCGCCCAGCACCACCCCGCCGCAGTCGTCCACCAGCAGGTCCCGCGGCCGCGTCACCCCGTCCAGGGCCGCCCGCGCCGCGAACACCGCCGACAGCGGCACGCCCAGCGAGCGCGCCAGCGCCAGTGACCCCGCCGGTCCCACCGGCACCAGCGAGACCGCGTCGTCCCCCGGCCCCGGCTCCCGGTGCAGCAGCCCCACGGCCCGCACCAGCGCCCCGTCGTCACCCACCACCACCGGCCGCCGATGACCCCGGCGGGCGAGCGCCCGCGCAAATTCCTCCTGCGAATCCGGGAGGCAGATTTTCGCCGCGGCCCCCGCTGACAACACATCCTTCGCGATTCGCACGGACTCGCCGTCAAGACGGCGGGCGACCGGGTCGACGAGCACGAGCAGACCGCCTACCGGCGCGCCCGCATGGCTCATGGTGGGCTCTGGAGCCGACACCTCGGTCCTTCCTCGGGTAGCATCTTTGTGCAAGAGGCCCTTGCGCTATTGCGCCAGGGCCTTCGTCTATTCCGGGGCACCGGTCCGACGGCTCAGCCTGCGGTGTACATCGTCGTACGCCCCCTGACCTTGGACATGCCCCATCCGGAAGAGGTGTACGCCTGTGCCCGCTCTTGTGCTGCTCGGAGCTCAGTGGGGTGACGAGGGCAAGGGAAAGGCCACCGACCTGCTCGGTGGATCCGTTGATTATGTGGTGCGCTACCAGGGTGGCAACAACGCCGGCCACACGGTCGTCGTAGGCGACCAGAAGTACGCGCTGCACCTCCTCCCCTCCGGCATCCTCTCCCCCGGATGCACGCCGGTCATCGGCAACGGTGTCGTCGTCGACCCGGCCGTCCTGCTCTCCGAGCTGCGCGGCCTGAACGAGCGCGGCATCGACACCTCCAAGCTGCTCATCAGCGGCAACGCGCACCTCATCACGCCGTACAACGTCACCCTCGACAAGGTCGGCGAGCGCTTCCTCGGCAAGCGCAAGATCGGTACGACCGGCCGCGGCATCGGCCCGACCTACGCGGACAAGATCAACCGCGTCGGCATCCGCGTCCAGGACCTGTACGACGAGTCGATCCTCAGCCAGAAGGTCGAGGCGGCGCTGGAGAACAAGAACCAGCTGCTGGCCAAGCTGTACAACCGCCGCGCCATCGAGGTCGACGCGATCGTGGAGGAGATGCTCCAGTACGCGGAGCAGATCAAGCCCTACGTCGCCGACACCACCCTGATCCTCAACAACGCGCTGGACGAGGACAAGGTCGTGCTCTTCGAGGGCGGCCAGGGCACCCTGCTCGACGTCGACCACGGCACGTACCCCTTCGTCACCTCCTCGAACCCGACCGCGGGCGGCGCCTGCACCGGCACCGGCGTGGGCCCGACGAAGATCAGCCGCGTCATCGGCATCCTCAAGGCCTACACCACGCGCGTCGGCGCCGGTCCGTTCCCGACCGAGCTGTTCGACGAGGACGGCGAGGCGCTGCGCCGCATCGGCGGCGAGCGCGGCGTGACCACCGGCCGCGACCGCCGCTGCGGCTGGTTCGACGCCCCGATCGCCCGCTACGCGACCCGTGTGAACGGCCTGACGGACTTCTTCCTCACCAAGCTCGACGTGCTCACAGGCTGGGAGGAGATCCCGGTCTGCGTCGCGTACGAGATCGACGGCAAGCGCGTCGAGGAGCTGCCGTACTCGCAGACCGACTTCCACCACGCGAAGCCGATCTACGAAACGCTGCCGGGCTGGTCCGAGGACATCACCAAGGCCAAGACCTTCGCCGACCTGCCGAAGAACGCGCAGAACTACGTGAAGGCCCTGGAGGAGATGTCGGGCGCCCCGATCTCCGCGATCGGCGTCGGCCCGGGCCGCACCGAGACGATCGAGATCAACTCGTTCCTGTAGTCCTCGACCGAGCGGGACATGACGGAGGGGCGGGGCACGCAGCGCGTGTCCCGCCCCTCCGGCGTTCCGTCGTTCCGTCGTTCCGTCCTTCAGAACACCTCGGCGATCAGCCGGTTCTGCGCCTCCACGAAGAGCGCGCCCGCCTTCGCCATGTCGAGCTCGGCGTCCCCGGTGGTGAAGGAGGCGGTGAAGGTCGTGGCACCGTCGGCGGAGCTGAACATCAGGGCCGCCCAGCCCCACATGCCGCCGTTGTGGGTGTAGATGGTGGCGCCGTCCTGCGTCTGCTGCACGAACAGGCCGAGGCCGTAGCCGAACGCGGGGTGCGGCGTGCGCATCTCGTCCAGCAGCGCGGGCGGCAGGATCCGGCCGCCCATCAGGGCGGAGATGAACACGTGCAGGTCGCGGGTGGTCGAGATCATGTCACCGGCGGCGGAGATCCAGGAGGGGTTCGCGCGGGTGACGTCGAGCGTCCGCCACTGGTCCGCGTTCCGGTACGTGTAGTACGCGTGGACGTGCGGCTCGGGGATCTCCGGCGAGGCCTCCGGCACCACGGTGCCCGTCAGGCCGAGCGGGGCCAGGATCCGCCGCCGCATCTCCTCGCCGAAGGGGCGGCCGCTGACCTTCTCGACCAGCAGGCGGGCCAGCACGTAGTTGGTGTTGGAGTAGCTCCAGTCCGTTCCCGGCTCGAAGCGGGCCGGCTTGGACAGGGCCAGGCGGACGAGCTCCTCGGGCCGGTACGTGCGCAGGATGTCGTCCACCCACTCCTGGCCCTCCCAGGCGATGCCCGGGACGACGGTGCCGTCCTCGAAGTGCTCGCCGGTGAAGTTGAACAGCCCACTGGTGTGCTGGAGCAGCATCCGGAGGGTGATCCGCCGGTCCAGCTCGTACTCCGGGAGGTGGTCGGCGACCGGGTCGTCCAGTCCGAGCAGGCCGTCGGCCACGAGGAGGAGGACGAGGGTCGCGGTGAAGGTCTTGGTGTTGCTGCCGATCCGGAAGTGCCCGTCGACCGGCGGCCTGGCGCTCCCGCCCAGCTCCGCCACCCCGGCGCTGCCGACCCATTCGCCGCGCGGGTCGTTCACGCGCAGCTGCACCCCGGCCCAGCCGGAATCGACGATGTCCTGGACGGCCTTCTGCAGCTCGGGACGGTGGGCGTGGGCGTGGCGGTCGGAGGTCTCGGACATGGCGGTGCTCCTTCGGGTGGGGTGGGGGGTTGACGGGAGGCTTGCGCGGTTGACGGGTGGGGCTGTCGTCGTCAGATGCTGCGGGCGGTGATGTCGCCGTAGGAGGTGGTCGCGCGGATGTTCAGGGCGGCCGCGGCGCCCTCGGTGTTGTTCAGCGCGTTGTGGATCCGGCCGTAGCTCGTGCCGGCGTCGAGGGTGGCGGAGACCCCGCGGGCGGCGCCGACCGAGATGGTGCCGTACTGGGTGGTGAGGGCGACCGCGCCCCGGACGGCCTCGGCGATGGTGATGTCGCCCTTCTGGGTGCCGATCTCCGCCGGGCCGCCCAGCCGGCCGAGGACGACGTCACCGGCCTGGAGGGTCAGGCGGGCGGAGGCGGCCTCGTCCACCTTCACCTGGGCCTGCGCGCCGTCGAGGACGAGGTCGCCCAGGCGTCCGACGCCGCGGAACTCGGCGACGGCCACCGTCGCCGTGACGTGCGAGCCGGCGGGCAGCTGGACGGTCACGTCGACGAATCCGGAGCTGCCCATGATCCGGCTCTTGGCGGGTGCGGCCGCGATCCGCAGGACACCGTCGCGGAACTCGACGGTGGTCTCCTTGGCAGCCTTCACGTCCCGGCTCTTGGAGGCGTCGGCGGGGCGGACCTCGACCGTGGCGTCGGCCCGGTCGGCGGCGATGAGCTGGATGCGTCCGGCCGGGATGTCGAGGACGGTCGAGACGGCGGCGGTGGTGGCGAACTTCTGCATCGTGGTCTCCTGCGCTTGGCGTGGCGTTCGTTTCTGACAGGAGAAACGCTAAGTTGCGTTCGAAGGACTGGCAACGGATTCATTGCGTCGATGATTCATCTACGCAGGTCAGAGGCGTTAAATCGTTGCATCGGTTCTGAATCTAACGCAATGAAATCCGTGTTGACGTTGCAATGAACCGGCGGTGAACGCTATGCTGGGGGCCCACGGACCACCAAGGAGGCCGCAATGCCCGGGGGCAGACTCACCCAGCCCGAACGCCAGCAGATCTCGCTGGGGCTGGCCGACGGCCTCGCCTACGCCGAGATCGCCAGACGGCTCGACCGTCCGACCTCGACCATCACGCGCGAGGTCATGCGCAACGGCGGCCCCACCGGCTACCGCGCCGACCTGGCCCAGCGCGCCACCGAACACCGCGCCCACCGCCGCAAGCAGTCCTCGCCCCGGGGACCGGAGGCACCCCCGCTGGCCCACGGCCGCGACGCCGAGGCGGTGCGCGCGTACGAGGAGACGTTCACGACCGTCCTGATCGCGACGGGAACGCCGAAGATGATGGCCCGGGTGATGACCTGCCTCTACACCAGTGACTCCGGCAGCCTCACCGCGGCGGAACTCGTCCAGCGGCTCCAGGTCAGCCCGGCGTCCATCTCCAAGGCGATCGCGTTCCTCGAATCCCAGGGGCTCGTCCGCCGGGAACGCGACGAGCGCCGGCGCGAGCGGTACGTCGCCGACAACGACGTCTGGTACCAGTCGATGATCGCCAGTGCGAAGGGCACCGCCCAGCTCGCCGAGACCGCACGCCAGGGCGTCGGCGTCCTCGGCGCCGCCACCCCGGCCGGCGTCCGGCTGGAGAACATCGCACGGTTCGTCGACTTCGTCTCCGAGAGCATCACCCGCGCGGCGGAACAGGCCCGCGAGATCCTCCACACCAAGCCGGAGGCGGGGACGGAGGGGGAGGGCGAGGGGGCGGAGGAGGGTTAGGGGGGCGGCTGGGGCGGGGTCGGCTGAGGAAGATCTGCCGGGGCTGTCACATCGCCGCGCGCCGATCCGTCAGTGCTGTGAAGGCCGACGCGCAGGGCGGAGGCCGCACCCCAGGAGACAGCAGCCATGGCGAACGCGAACACCTCGATCTCCCGCATGCCGAACCCCGGCGAGTTCGTTCCGGAGCTGGCCGACATCAGCGCCGCCCTCTTCCGCGCCACGGGCAACCGGTCGGTGCCGCGCAGCACGATGAGCCTCGTCCACCTGCGGGCGGGGCAGATCGTCAACAACACGTACCTGACGATCCTGAACACCGGCTTCCTCCGGAAGGCCGGGGTGCCCGAGGAGCAGATCACCTCGGTCGCCTCGTGGCAGGACTCCCCGTACTTCGACGCCGCCGAACGCGCCGCCCTGGCCCTGGTGGAGGCCACCCTCCAGCCGTCCGCACCGGGCAAGGAGCGCGTCCCGGACGAGCTGTACGCGGAGGCCGCGAAGCACTACGACAACAAGGCGCTGGCCACCCTGACCATCGCGATCGGCCAGATCAACTTCTTCATCGCCCTGGCCGTCATCGGCAAGCCGCAGCCGGTGGAGTCGCTCGGGGCGCAGCAGTGGGACTGAGGGCAAGCCCCCAGCCCCTCTCCGAGACCGTCCGAGTGGGTCAGGTCAGGCCAGGTCGTCCCGTCCGAGCCAGTCAGGGCGCTCGGCGATGTCGGCCTCTCGTGGCGTAGCCGGTGGTCGTGGGGGGCTTGGAGGCTTGGGCGCGGTGGCGGTGGCGGTGCGGTCGAAGGCGTCCGCCCGTGCCCGGAGGGCGGCCAGGGCCTCTTCTCTGGTCCCGTCCACGTGTCCCAGGACGCTGACCGACCAGGCCGACCCGTGGTGTCTGGCGATGTTCTGCTCCATGAGGAGCGCCCAGGTCGGCACTACGCCTGCGCCGCCGCCCAGCCGGCGAAGTCGGCCCAGGCCGCGGGTGCCAGGGTGAGGGCGGGGCCGAGGTTCTTGGAGTCCCGGACGTGGACGGCGTGCGGGCACCCCGCCACCTCGACGCAGTTGCCGCCGCCGCTGTCGCTGTAGCTCGACTTGCGCCATCCGTAGGCCACTTCGACGCAGTCGCCGCCACCGCCGTCGCTGTAGCTCGACTTGAACCACCGCAGGGTGCTGCTGCTCATTTCAGTTCTCCTGCCAACTGCTTGATGAGCCCCAGGGATTCGTCAGGGCTGAGCGCCTGTGCGCGGATCTTCGCATACCGCTGGATCAGCCGAGAGACCTTGGCCCGGTTGCTGATCAGGATGCTCTCGTCCTCGATCTCCATGTAGACCACGTGTTCGTGGTCCTTCGTCTCGACGAGTTTCATCGGGCCACGGTCTCCGGCGTAAGTCCCCTTGAGGCCCCGGTCGAGGGGCAGGACCTGGACCGTCGACAGCCGCCCCACGGCCTCCTGGGTGAGGCCCTTCTCCAGCCGCAGGATCCGGGCGATGTCGGCCATCAGCTGGGTGGCCGGGCGCTCCTCCTCCTGGCCCTGTTCCCCGTCCTTGCTGCCTTCCGACTTCGGCATGGCGAACACCCCCGAACTCAAACGAACTCAAGCGGTCTCAAGCGCAGCCCAGCGCGATCCCATGACTCACGGGCCTTCAAGTCCAGGCTCTGGAAAACGGTAGACCTGACCCATCACCCTTTTCCTATGAACACCGAAAGTGACGCCTCCGCTACCCCCGACACCCCCGCCCTCACCTGGCTCCCGCCCGCCGGCATCGCGTTCCGCAAGGCCGGAGTGCAGTTTGACGCCCTACGCGTGGACGGTGACATGGGACGGGACCTCGCCGATCTGCTCGTCACGCTCACGGGCGGTGACCCCGGGCCCATCGTCGTGCAGGCCAACGGGCGCCGGCCCGTCTACTTCCTGATCCCGGTCGGCAGCGCCCAGTACCGCATGTGGCCCCCCGGCTTCCGCCGCCTCACGGCCGGGCCGCGGCGGACCACGTACATCCCCGTCCCGGCCCTCGACGGAGCCTGGCCGCTGACCTGGCGGTGCCCGCCCAAGGCCGGGGACCGGTTCGTGCACGCCCTCCTGCTGCACCGCGCCGCCGGGCTCTACCAGGCCAGCTGCGAGATCTCCTCCGCCACCACCGCGCAGGCGTCCGCCGCCGGGTCGATCAGCGGGAAGTGACCGACCCCCTCGACCATCGTCAGGCCGACCATCTCGCCCGCCTTCGCCGCCGCGGCCACGTACGACTCCGCCACTGCCGGCGGGACCACGATGTCCTCGCGGCCCTGGACGACCGCCGTGGCGATGCCCGTCGGCAGGAGGGAGGCCGGGTCCGCCGAGGGGCGGCGGGAGTCCCAGTGGGCCGGGCCGCCCAGGAGCTGGGACGAGGCCCCGCCGCAGACGCCGAGCTTCTCCGCGACCTCGAAGTCCGCGATGGGGGCCAGGGCCACGACCCCGCGCAGCTCCGGCGGGGCGGGCAGCCGCCACGGGGAGCCGGCCGGCAGGACGTGCCGGGCGGCCGCCCACAGGGCGAGCTGGCCGCCCGCCGAGTGGCCCGTGACCACCGTGCGGCGGGGGTCGGCGGAGGGCAGGGCCGGGGCGAGGAGGCCGGGCAGGGCGTCCATGGCGGCGGCGACGTCGTCGAAGGTCTCCGGCCAGCGGCCCGCCACCGGGCCCTCGGAGCCCTGGTGGGGCAGGGAACTGCCGCGGCGGTACTCGACGTTGGCGACGGCGAAACCCCGCCGGGCCAGGAAGTCGGCGAACGGGGTGATGTGCTGACGGTCGTACGGGGCGCGCCACGCGCCGCCGTGCAGGACGACGACCAGCGGGGCCGGGCCGGAGGTCTCCCCGCGCGGGGCGTAGAAGTCGACGACCTGGTCGGGGTGTTCCCCGTACGCGGCGCTCGCGTCCGGTGCGACCGGGGGGTGTGCGAAGGCCGAGGCGGCCTCGGCGGCGTCCCGTTCGGCTGCGGGGTCCGTCATCGGCTCGACCTCTCGGTAACGCGTGTGACAGCGGGGACAGATGTTCCGGTGTTTCCGGCAGAGCGGGACCGTATCAGGCTGCCACGTGCCCCTAGCCGCCGGGACGAGCCCGCACGGAGGCGGGCGGAGCCTCAGCCCCGCCCGCCCGGTGGTGTGACGTTTCGCTACCCCGTCACCCGAAAATGTGACCCAGCGTGCGCGCTGCGCGCTCGGCGTCGGCGAAACCGACGTAGAGCGGGGTGAACCCGAAGCGCAGGACGTCGGGGGCGCGGAAGTCGCCGACGATGCCCCGGGAGATCAGCTCGGTCATGACCTCGCGGGCGTTGGCCGCGCGGAGGGAGACCTGGCTGCCGCGGTGGGCGTGGTCCTCCGGGGTGACCACCTCGACCTCGCCCGGCGGGACGTACGCCGCCACGCAGTCGAGGAAGAAGTCGGTCAGGGCGAGGGACTTGGCGCGGACGGCCTCGACGTCCACGTCCTGCCAGGCGTCCAGGGCCGACTCCAGGGCCAGCATGGACAGGATGTCCGGGGTTCCGACGCGCGTACGGGCCGCGCCCGGGGCGGGCGAGTAGTCCGGGGTCATCGCGAAGGGGTCGGCGTGGCCGTTCCAGCCGGGGAGCGGGGAGTCGAAGGCCGCCTGGTGGCGTTCGGCCACGTAGATGTACGCCGGCGCGCCGGGGCCGCCGTTGAGGTACTTGTACGTACAGCCGACCGCGAGGTCGACGGCGTGCGCGTCGAGGCCGACGGGCAGGGCGCCGGCGGTGTGGCAGAGGTCCCAGACGATCAGCGCGCCCGCGGCGTGGGCGGCCTCGGTGAGGGCGGGCAGGTCGTGGAGCCGGCCGGTGCGGTAGTCGGCGTGGTTGAGGAGGACGACCGCCGTGTCCGCGCCCATCGCGCCGGCCGCGTCCGCCGGGTCGACCGGGACGAGCTCCAGGCCGGTCATCCGGGCGGCGGAGGCGGCGATGTAGCCGTCCGTCGGGAAGGTGGCGGCGTCGACCAGCATCACGGTCCGGCCGGGCGCGGCCAGGCGGGCGGCGCCGACCAGGGCCTTGAAGAGGTTGACGCTGGTGGAGTCGCCGACGGTGATCTGGCCGGGGGCGGCGCCGACGAGGGGGGCGATGCGGTCGCCGATCCGCTCGGGGGCGGTCCACCACTGGCTCTCGTCCCAGGAGCGGATGAGCAGTTCGCCCCACTGGCGGTGGATGACGTCGGACATCACGCCGGGCACGCCCGCCGGGAGGGCCCCGAGGGAGTTCCCGTCGAGGTAGACGATGCCGTCGGGGAGGGTGAAGCGCTCGCGGAGCTTGCCGAGGGGATCTTCGGCGTCGAGGCGGGCGGCGCGGTCCTGGAGGTCCTTGAACATCGCGTCAGACATGGCTGCGGGCCGTCCACAGCTCGGGGAAGACGTTCTTGGCGGCACGCTTCTCCAGCCAGGTCACCCCGGCGGAGCCGCCCGTGCCGGTCTTGGCGCCCATCGCACGGCGGGTGGCGACCAGGTGGTCGTTGCGCCAGCGCCAGACGAGCTCGGCCACGTCCGTCAGGACCTCGCCGAGGCGGTGCAGGTCGGCGTGGGCGCCGGCCGGGTCGGCGTAGAGGCCGGTCCAGACGGCCTCGACGGCGGCCGAGGGCTCGTAGCGCTGGGACAGGTCCCGGTCGAGGACCTCGCGCGGGACGGCCAGGCCGCGGCGGGCCAGCAGGCGCAGGGTCTCGTCGTAGAGGCTGGGCTCCTGGAGGGCCTTCTCCAGCTCGGCGTGGACGCGCGGGGCGCCGCGGTGCGGGACCAGCATGGACGCGGACTTCTCGCCGAGGAGGAACTCCATCCGGCGGTACATCGCGGACTGGAAACCGGAACCCTCGCCGAGGGCGCTGCGGTAGGCGTTGAACTGCGCGGGGGTGAGCTGGGCCAGCGGGCGCCAGGAGTGGTTGAGCGCCTCCAGCTCCCTGAGGGATCGTTTCAGCGCGTCCATCGCGACGGGGATGTCGTCCTCGCGCAGGGCGCGGGCGGCGGTCTCCCACTCGTGGACGATGACGGTGAACCACAGCTCCATGACCTGGGTCGTCACCAGGAACACCATCTCGCCGGGGTCGTCCGAGCGCAGGTGCTGGAGGTGGGTGAGGACGTCCGCCTGGACGTAGTCCTCGTAGGGGGTGGTGCCGTCGAAGTCGAGGTTCGGGGTGTCCGAACCGGCTCCGGAGGCATCAAGGGCGTGCGACATCGCTGTCTCCTCGACACGTGCTTCCGGGTAGCGGTCCGCTCCTTCCGGCTGGGTAAGTGGAGCCCCGGTCCCCTGCATCGCATCATAAACAGGAGATCCGGGGCGCCTCTAGGGCATACGGCCGGGCCGTTACGCGAGCGTGTCCGCCGCGGTCGGGGAGGAGTCGCGCAGGAAGGTCGAGCAGCGCTCGTACTCGTCCTTCTCGCCGATGGCCCCGGCGGCCCGGGCCAGGGCGTGCAGGGCGCGCAGGAAGCCGCGGTTCGGCTCGTGCTCCCACGGCACCGGGCCGTGGCCCTTCCAGCCGGCGCGGCGCAGCGCGTCCAGGCCGCGGTGGTAGCCGGTACGGGCGTAGGCGTACGACTCGACGGTGCGGCCGGCGGCGAAGGCCTCGTCGGCGAGGGCGGCCCAGGCGAGGGAGGAGGTCGGGTGGGCGGCGGCCACCTCGGACGGGGCGGTGCCGGCGGCGAGGGCCTCGCGGGGCGCGGGCTCGTCGGGCAGGTGGGTGGGGGCGGGGCCCCCGAGCAGGTTCTGGTGAATCGACATGGGATCAGTGTGTCCGACGCGGCCGGCCGGCAGGGCCGTCACACCCCGGTCCGGTGCTGCGCCGGCGCGGCCGGGGAGGGTGCGGCCGTCCGGGTGGCGGCGGCGGCCGGGCGGTCCGCGGTGGCCCGGACGGCGGGGGCCGGGTGGTCCGCTGCCGTCGGGGGCTCGGCCGCCGCCGGGTGGCAGGGGGCCGGGGGGACGGTGGGCGGGCAGGTGGCGGCGAGTTCCCGGCGCAGTACCGGGACGATGTGCTCGCCCAGGATGTCGATCTGCTCCAGGGCCGTCTTCAGCGGGATCCCGGCGTGGTCCACGGCGAAGAGCTGGCGCTGGCAGTGGCCGTAGGCCTCCCGGAAGCCGAGGATCTTCTCGATGGCCTCGTCGGGGCTGCCCACGGTCAGCGGGGTCCGGGCCGTGCACTCCTCCAGGGACCAGTGCCCGGCCCACGCCGGGGAGCGGTGGAAGTACGGGCGGAACTCGCTGAGCGCGTCCTGCGAGCGGGCCCGGACGAACAGCTGCCCGCCGAGGCCCACGATGGCCTGCTCGGGGGCGCCGTGGCCGTGCTCCGCGTACCGGGAGCGGTAGAGCTCGACGAGGCGGGCGTAGTGCTCGACGGGGGCGACGAGGTTGTCGGCGAAGAAGCCGTCGCCGTAGTAGGCGGCCCGCTCGGCTGTCTCCGCGGAGTGCACCGCGGCGTGCCACACGAAGGGCGGTACGCCGTCCAGCGGGCGGGGCGTGGAGGTGAACCCGTCCAGGCGGGCGCGGGAGCGGCCGCGCCAGTCGACGTCGGTCTCGCGCCAGAGGCGGTGCAGCAGGGCGTAGTTCTCGCGGGCGAGGGCGCCGGTCTGGCGGAGGTCCTGGCCGAACCAGGGGTAGACGTCCGGGGTGTTGCCGCGTCCGGTGATCAGGTCGAGGCGGCCGCCGGCCAGGTGCTGGAGCAGCGCGTACTCCTCGGCGACGCGCACCGGATCGTTGGTGGTGATCAGGGTGGTGGCGGTGGAGAGGATCAGCCGCCGGGTGCGGGCGGCCACGTACGCGAGCAGGGTGGCCGGCGAGGAGCAGACGTACGGCGGGTTGTGGTGCTCGCCGGTGGCGAAGACGTCGAGGCCGGCCTCCTCCGCGCGCACGGCGAGCGTGGTCATGGCGAGGATGCGCTCGTGCTCGGTCGGCATGCGGCCGGCGCGGGGGTCGGGGGCGAGCTCGCCGACCGAGAAGATGCCGAACTGCACGCCGCTTCTCCCGCCTTCTCACGCCTCCCTTGCCGACGCCGCGGGTCCCGACCGTGCCCGATCTGCGGTGATCCGGCCAGGTCCGGGCCGGCAGTCCGTCAAGTCGCCGGGTGGTGGGGACCCCACCACCTCCGGGGCGAGCGCGGTGACCGGCACACCTCCCCCAACAGGGGGTCCTCGTCGGACGGTAGAGGGCAGTGGACGCACGCCGAGGGGGCATGTCGTGAAAGCGGTCATGAGCAGTAGCACCACCATGAGCACCATCACGGGGACGGGGACGGGGACGGGAACGGGGAGAGGGACGGGGCGGCCGGATCCGGCCCGGGACGCGGCCGACGACCTGTGTGCCGCCGTCTTCTCCTCCCTGCGCCGCAAGGACCAGCGCGAGAAGGGCCGCCAGTACGTCCAGGGGCTGCTCGCCCTGCCGGGCCGCAAGTCGATGCGCGGGATCGCCGGCCAGGTCGGCGGCGGGGCGGCCGAGCAGAGCATGCACCACTTCATCTCCAGCTCCACCTGGGACTGGCAGCCGATCCGCGCCGCCCTCTCCCGCTACCTGGAGGCGGCCAGTCCGCTGACGGCGTGGGTGGCGCAGCCGATGGCCATCCCCAAGGGCGGGGAGCACTCGGTGGGCGTGGCCCACCGCTTCGACCCGCACCAGGGGCAGATGTTCCGGGGGCAGCAGGCGTTCGGGACCTGGTTCGCCTCGGCCGCGCTGGCCACCCCGGTGGGCTGGGAGATGTACCTGCCGGAGACGGACGGGGCGGAGGAGCACGCGGCCGGGCACGCGGCGGACCCCGCGGGGGAGCACGCGGCGCGGGCCGCGTACGAGGAGGCCGCGGCGGCCGCCGTGATCTCCACCGTGCGGCGCAGCGGGAGCCCGGTGCGGCCGGTGGTGCTGGACATCCGGCAGATCGGCACCCGCTCCACAATGAACCGTTTCGCCGAGGCCGGGCTGCCCGTCATCGCCCGGATCAGCCCGGCCACCCCGCTGCTCGTCACCGATCCGGCGCTGCCCGGCCACGGTGCGGGGGCCCGGTGCGCGCGGGACGTCCTGCAGTCGGTCAAGGGGCTGTGCACGCCGGTGGAGTGGACCGACCCGGATCCGGCGGCCGGCGGCGGCCGCCACCGCAGCACCCTCGCGGTCGCGGTGCGGGTGATGATGCCCGACCCCTCACCGGCCCGCCGCCGTCACCTGCTGCTGGTCGGCGAGTGGGCGGACCCGCGCCGCGCCCCGTCGCAGCTGTGGGTGACGGACCTGGTACGGCTGCCGGTGGGCCCGCTGCTGCGGCTGACGAAGCAGGGCCGCCGCGTGGCCTTCGCCGCCGAGCACAGCGGCCAGGAGGCGGGGCTGCGCGACTTCGCGGGGCGGGCGCTGCCGGGCTGGCACCGGCACATCACCCTGGCCTCGGTCGCGCACGCCGCCCGGGCCCTGACGGGGACGGAGGGTTAGGGGGTCTCGTACGGGGCCGGGTACGTGCCCGAGCGGTCGGCGGCGGTGCGGCGGTCGTGGAGGACCGTGCGGGTCTTCCGCAGCCGCAGCGCCATCTGGATCTCCAGCGCCCGGCCGGGTTTCTGCCAGTCGGGGCCCAGCAGTTCGGCGATGCGCTCCAGGCGGCGGGAGACCGTGTTGGGGTGGACGTGCAGGGCCTCGGCGGCGTGGGTGGGGCTGGCGCCGGAGGCGAAGTAGGCCTCCAGGGTGCGGGTCAGCTCGGTCGGCCGGTCGGTGTCGTACTCCAGGACGGGGCCGATCGTGCCGGCGATGTAGGACTCGACGTCGTGGTCGGCGGACAGCAGCAGGCCGAGGAAGCCGAGTTCGCGCAGGGAGGCGGTGCCGCCGGCCCCGTCGAGGGCGGTCAGCGCGTCGAGGCAGCGCACCGCCTCGGCGTAGACGCGGGCCACCTCGCCCGGGCCGCCGGTGGGTCCGGCGGCGCCGGTGGACACCGCGTGCCCGAGCAGCGGCGAGAGTTCGCCGGAGGCCCGGTGGGCGGCGGCGGAGGCGTCGGTGCCGGGCAGGACGAGGACGATGCAGCCCCGGCGGACGCCCTTGAGGCCGCCCATCCGGTACGCGTACGAGGAGGCCCAGGCGACGGCCTTGCCGAGTTCGCCGCCCTCGGGCCGGGCGACCACCACCACGTGCGGGCGGTCGAGGTCGATGCCGAGCCTGCGGGTGCGTTCCAGCAGGTGCAGGTCGACGGAGTGCGGCCGGTCCAGGAGGTCGGCGAGGAGTTCGTCGTGGACGGGCCCCTCGGCGGCGGCGGTGCCCCGCTGGATGAGCATCAGGGAGGCCACGGACTGGGCGGCGAGCTGGAGCAGCCGTACGTCCTCGTCGGCGAGCGGGGCGGAGGCGCTGAGCAGCAGCACCCCGAGGTCCTCGGCGCCGGCCAGGACGGGGGCCAGCCACAGGTCGCCGGGCAGGCGTACGGGGCGGCGGTCGGTGAGGGCCTGGAGGGCCGCCTTGGTGACGGCCTCCTCGTCCAGGCCGGGCAGTTCGCCGGTGGCGGTCAGCGGGCGCCCGCCGGGGTCACGTACCTGGAGCACGCCGTCCAGCGCGTCGGCGGTGGCCCGGGCGAGGGTGGGCAGGCCCGCGCCGTCCAGGACGAGTCCGGCGAGGCGGGCGTGGCATTCCCAGAGGTAGCGGACGCGGGTGAGGGCGGTGTTGGTGCGCGAGCCGAAGGCCTCCAGCTCGGTGACCTGGTCGCGGGTCTGCTCCAGCAGCCGGGCCTTCTCGATGGCGACGGCGGCCAGGTCGGCGAGGGAGAGCATGATGCCCACCTCGTCCGGGGTGAACTGCCGTACGGCGCGGTCGGAGCCGTAGAGGGCGCCGAGCGTGGAGTCCCCCCGGCGCAGCGGGACGGCGATGATCGCGTGGAGGTCCTCGGCCTCCACGACGGCGTCGATGCCGGGGGCGTGGGCGATGGTGGGGTCGGCGAGGTAGTCGGGGGTCCACACCGGGGAGCGGCGGGCCTGGGCGATGCTGCCGAGGCCCTGGCCGGTGCCGAGTTCGAGGCCGACGTTGAGGGCGGTGGTCTCGCCCTCGGAGGTGCGGACGTACGCCGTGCCGTCGGGGCGGCTCAGGGAGAGCCAGGCCATGTCGAAGCCGAGGAGGCGCCGGGCGCGGCGGGTGATCAGGCGCAGCAGGCCGTCGATGTCGTAGGGGGAGGTCAGGTCGTGGGCGGTGTCCACGAGGGCGGTGAGGGCGGCTTCGCGCTGGCGGCTGCGGCTGACGCGGGCCTGGACCGAGCGGGCCAGTTCGAGGGCGCGGGTGAGCCCGTCGAGGGCGGCGTCGTCGGCGCCCGCGGCGCGTGCCTCGGTGAGCAGGGCCTCGTACCGGCTCGGCGGGGCGTCCTCCGCGAGCAGTTCCAGTACGGCCCGTGCGCCCGCGTCGTCCCCGCGCATCCTGCCGTCCCCCCTCCGACCAGCCGTTTTTCTCGGCCCCGCGTCCCGTCCCGAAACCTAGGTTCCGGGCGGCGGGGGGTCAAGCACGGGTCAAGGGGCGGCCGGTCAGCGGCGTACGGCGCCGGCCAGGGGCAGTCCGGGGGCGGGGAGGGACGCGCGCAGGGTTTCGACGCGGGCCTCGGCGCGGCGCAGGGCCGCCAGGTAGGCGCCGTCGGGGCGCTGGCCGCCCGCACCGCGCAGGCCGGCGAGTTCCAGGAGCAGTTCGCGGTGGTGGCCGAGGGCGAGTTCGGCTTCGACCCACTGGCCGAGGACGGAGAGCCGGTCGGCGTCGAGGGTGGCGGTGCGGCCGCGGAGCCAGGTGCCGGCGTCGATGCCGTCGAGGGCGGGGCCGGTCCACAGGTCGAGGGCGCGGCGCAGCCTTAAGGCGGCCTGTTGGAAGTCGCCGCGGCCCATGGCCCGGTAGCCGGCGCCGGCCTCGCGCTCGAACTCGCGGACGTCGCAGCGGCCGCCGCCGGTGTCGAGGAGGTATCCGCCGGGGCGTGCGGACAGAACGGTCTCGGGGGTACGGACCGAGCCGGCCCCGAGGGCCTCGCCGAACCGCTCGCGCAGCCGGCGTACGGCGGTGTGCAGGGCGGCGCGGGTGTGTTCGGGCGGGGTGTGGCGGGCCAGCTCGTCGGCGAGTACGCGGACGGGGACGAGGCGGTCGGGGCAGGCCGCGAGGGCCGCCAGGACGTGCCGGGACTCCGGTGTGGGGGCGGTGATGGGCACACCGTTCTCGGTGACCCGTGGTGCGCCGAGTACCTCAATGTCCACAGTGTTCTCCCTGGGCAGGCGAGCAAAAAAATAATACCCGGAAGGATCTTTTAGGGAAGAGGGCGGCGGGCGGCGGGTCCTACGCCAGGGTGTCCGGGTCGTCCCCGTCCCCGGCCGGGGGCACTCCGTTCGCGCAGCCGACCCGGCACTCGTGCAGGCCCTGCGGCCCGTACAGCGCCCTCGCGCCGCGCCCGGGGGCGGTGTCCAGCCGGATCGCCACGGCCGGGACCACCACGTTCGGCATCACGTGCGTGTAGAGCTCGGCGACCTGGGCGTCCATGTCCAGGCCGAGCGTGTGGGACATGGTGTTCAGCCCGGCGTACGCGCCGACGATCAGCCGTGCGGGGACCACGGGGTCGACGCCCGGCAGGAGCTCCCCGCGCCGCCGGCCCTCGGCCAGCACGTCGGTGCACAGCTGGATCCAGGTCTCGTAGGGCGTGGCCCGGTCGAGGTCGCCCGTCTGGTCCAGGGTGAGCCGGGCGCTGGCCCGCATCAGCACGTCGTGGTGCATCTGGTGCGAGAAGACCATGCCGATGTCGATGAACTCCTGCGCCTTGTACTGCTGCGGCAGCGCCTGCGGCTGGGCCTCGTTCTGCGCGTGGATGACGGCCTGGGCCAGGCCCTCCTTCGAGTCGAAGTGGAAGTAGAGGGCGCCCTTGGTGACCTTCGCGATGTTGACGATGTCCGAGAGCTTGGCCGCGTCGTAGCCGTTCTGCTCGAACACCACGGCCGCCGCCTCCAGGATGGCGCGGCGGGTGCGCACCGCCCGGTCCTGCTTCACCTGGGGTCGCTCTGTCCTCATATGTGGCGTCGCCTCTCCTGGCCCGCCGGCTTCACATTCCCACGGGTACGTTTTCTCTCGGCTAGATTCCACACCATCGCGCGGCCAGCCGTCCACCGGCGTATGTCACCTCCCCCGAATGCGGTACGAACTCATACGAACGCACAGGAAAGAGGGGCCCGCCGGTCCGTTTCCGGACGGCGGACCCCTCTTCGAGTCCTGTGGCGCTGGGGAGCAGCCGGGGACTACTTCAGCTTGGTGCCCGTGGAGCGCAGGTCGGCGCAGGCCTGGAGGACGCGCTTGGCCATGCTCGCCTCGGCCAGCTTGCCCCAGGTGCGCGGGTCGTAGGTGGACTTCTTGCCGACCTCGCCGTCCACCTTCAGGACACCGTCGTAGTTGCGGAACATGTGGTCCGCGACCGGGCGGGTGAAGGCGTACTGGGTGTCGGTGTCGAGGTTCATCTTCACGACGCCGTTCTCCAGCGCGGTGGCGATCTCCTGCTCGGTGGAGCCGGAGCCGCCGTGGAAGACGAAGTCGAACGGGTTGCTCTTGCCGTACTTCTCGCCGACGCCCTGCTGGAGGTCCTTGAGGAGTTCGGGGCGCAGGACGACGTTGCCCGGCTTGTAGACGCCGTGCACGTTGCCGAAGGAGGCGGCCAGCAGGTAGCGGCCCTTCTCGCCCAGGCCCAGGGCCTCGGCGGTGCGGATGGCGTCCTCGACGGTGGTGTACAGCTCGTCGTTGATCTCGTGGCTGACGCCGTCCTCCTCGCCGCCGGTCGGGGTGATCTCGACCTCAAGGATGATCTTCGCGGCGGCGGCCTTGGCGAGCAGCTCCTGGCCGATGGCCAGGTTGTCGGCCAGGGTCTCGGCGGAGCCGTCCCACATGTGCGACTGGAAGAGCGGGTTCAGACCCTTGGCCACGCGCTCGGCGGAGATGTCGAGCAGCGGGCGGACGTAGCCGTCCAGCTTGTCCTTGGGGCAGTGGTCGGTGTGCAGCGCCACCGTGATGTCGTACTTCGTGGCGACGACGTGCGCGAACTCGGCCAGGGCGACCGCGCCGGTGACCATGTCCTTGTTGTACTGGCCGCCCAGGAACTCGGCACCGCCGGTGGAGATCTGGATGATGCCGTCGCTCTCGGCCTCCGCGAAGCCGCGCAGCGCAGCGTGCAGGGTCTGGGTCGAGGTCACGTTGATCGCCGGGTAGGCGAACTTGCCTGCCTTCGCCCGGTCGAGCATCTCGTTGTAGACCTCGGGGGTTGCGATGGGCATCTGTCCGCTCCTTGGATGTGCGGGGAGTGTGCTTATTGCGGGCCCTGACCTGGGGGCGACGTCAGACGTCGCGCCTATCTTTCCAGACTCGGCGGAACACTCCACCCCGCGTGACGGCCCTGGTACGGCAAGAAGGGCGGGGCGTTTCACGTGAAACACCCCGCCCTTCCGGAAAGGCGCAGGTCAGGACCGGAGCGGAGGCTTCCGGGGACCTTCGTCACCAGTTGCCGCGAGCCCGTTCACCGGCCCCGCTGCCACTCCTTCGCGCCCACGATCCGAGACGACCGGGCTCAGGCCAGGCCCAGGTCCCCGAGCTGGTAGCCGGTGAGGTAGGGCAGGCCCGCTTCGGCGATGGCGTCGGCCGCGCCCCGGTCCACGATGGTGGCGACGGCGACGACCTCGCCGCCGGCCTCGCGGACCGCCTCGACGGCGGTCAGCGGGGAGCCGCCGGTGGTGGAGGTGTCCTCGACGACCAGGCAGCGCTTGCCCTTGACGTCGGTGCCCTCGATCCGGCGCTGCATACCGTGCGCCTTCTGCGCCTTGCGGACGACGAAGGCGTCCAGGCGCTGCCCGCGCGCGGCGGAGGCGTGCAGCATCGAGGTCGCGACCGGGTCAGCGCCCAGGGTCAGACCGCCGACGCAGTCGAATTCGAGGTCGGCGGTCAGGTCGAGCATGACCTGACCGACCAGCGGGGCGGCCTCGCCGTCGAGGGTGATGCGGCGGAGGTCGATGTAGTAGTCGGCCTCCTTGCCGGAGGAGAGGGTCACCTTGCCGTGTACGACGGCCTTGTTCTTGATCTGCTGCAGAAGCGCATCGCGTGTGCCTGCCGGCATTACTTCGTTGACGTCAGTCATGCCCCGAGCTTAATTGGGCCCTAGCGCGGGGAACGCAGCCGACGCCAGGTCCAGGTCGTGGAGACCTCCAGCGGGTCCACCGGGGTGACCAGGCGCGGGAGGGTGTTCAGGCCGTTCGGCGGGCCGGACTGCGGCTCGACGCAGACGGCCTCGGGCTGCTCGTCGTACACGACCACCCACTCGGCCGGGCTGGCGATCTTCAGCTCCAGGTCCCCGGGCCAGGTGAGGGTGACGTCCACCCCGTACGGGGTCCCGAAGCAGTCGTCCCAGGGGCCGGGGGTGGGGTCGATCCGGCGGCCGGTGGGGAGGTGGTCCGCGCCGCGCTCCTCCTGCCAGGCCGGCTCGAAGGCGATCTGCGCCTCGGCGCCGCCGTCCGTCAGGACGCGGTTGAACCAGGGGTGCCAGCCGACCTGGGCCGGGAAGGAGTCCTGGTACGTCTCGACGCCCATGGTGATCTTCAGCGCGTCCTCGGACAGCTCGAAGGTCTGCGTCACCCGGCCGGCGTGGGGCCAGGGGTCGGCGAGGTCGAAGTAGAAGGCCGCGCCGGTGTCGCTCACCGCGGCGGTCCGCCAGGCCAGGTCGCGGCCGAGGCCGTGGATGGCGTGCGGGGGTTGGTTCACGGGCAGCCGGTGGAGGGTTCCGCCGTCGCGGAACTCCCCGTTCGCGGTGCGCCCGCACCAGGGGACCATCGGGAAGGACCCGTAGCGCGGGCCCTGGCGCAGCAGCTCGATGCCGTCGACGCGCAGGCTGCCGACCCGGCAGCCGTTGTCCTGGTCGACGGTGATGTCGGCGCCGCCGGCGCTCAGTTGCGTACTCATACGGCCGACCCTACGGCGATCGGGGTCGGCGTCCGCTCAACGACCGCTGGGTGGCGGTTCGGTGACGGTCGGAGGGCGGTTCAGCGGCGGCGGCGCAGCGCCCTGCCGACGACCACGGCCGAGGCCAGGGCCAGGGCCGCGGCGGGGGCGATCCAGCGCAGGCCGGAGGCTCCGCTGCCGGACGAGGGGGCCGGGACGGGGGCGTAACGGCCGCGCGGGGGTGCGTGGTCGACCTCCTCGGCGCTGCGGCCGATCATCGTGCGGCGGGCGTGCGCGGCCTCGGCCGGGGGGTTCGGGGGCGCGGTGGGGTCGCCGGGGCCCGCGGCCTGCCCGGGGCCGGCGCCCTGCGGGAGCTCGCCGAGCTCCGGGAGCCCGGCGAAGTCCGGGAGGTCCGGCAAGCCCTCGTCCAGGAAGGGGTCGAGGGACGGCGGCGGCACCTCGGCGTCGAACACGGACGCGCTCCCGGTCCCGGTCGCGCCGGTTCCCCCGCCCTCCGCGTCCTGCGTCGGCCGGACCGGCCCGGGCTCCTCGGCCAGGTTGGCGCAGAGCCGGTCGAGCAGGCGCCGGATCGCGGCGGTCAGCGCCCCGGGGTCGAAGGCGGCGGCCCGGCCGTCGGCGGTGGCCTCCCCGGTGAACTCCAGCCGGGTCCCGCCCTCGTGGGGGAGCAGCCGCAGCCCCACCGAGAACGTGACGGTGCCGGCGCCGCGCACCTCGGCGCCCTCGCCCCGCACGGTGAAGTGCTCCGGGTCCCGCTCGGCCAGGGACAGGGTCCCGCGGTAGGTGACGGTGCTGGAGCCGACCCGCAGCCTGAGCCGCCCGGCCAGCGGCCTCGGGGCGGACCCGGTGTCCCCGGCGGCGGCCGCGCCGGTGTCGGCGTCCTGCTGGAGCCCGGGGACGCAGCGGGCCACCCGGGCGGGGTCGCGCAGCACGGCGCGCAGATCGTCTGCCGGTACCGGAACGAACACCTGATGCTCCATGCGGTCGAGCCTACCGACGAGAGCCGCCCCTGCACACGGACGTGACGCCCCCGGCGCGCGGGGGGGGTCGGCAGGGAGGTCAGGAGTAGCGCGGGTGCGGGAGCGTGGAGGGCGGCAGTCCGCGCAGCCGGGTCCGGGCAGCGTCCCGGGCGGCGTCCTGCAGGCTCCGGGTGGACACCGCGCGCAGGGCGGGCGTGTCGCGGTCCACCCGCAGGTCGGGGACCTGGTCCCGGGCGGCGAGGACGAAGCCCCAGTCCTGCGGCGGGGCGTCGGTGGCCCCCAGGGTCCGGTCGGGACCGGCGACGAAGCCGGAGAGGCGGCCGCCCGCGCCGTAGGGGGTGGTGAGCAGCCCGGCGGCGCGCAGGGTGGACTCGACGGTCCAGTACGTACGGGGCCGGGTGGTCAGCGGGCCCGCGTGGACGGCGATGCGCCCGCCCGGGTTCAGGGCCCGCGCGGCCAGCCCGTAGAACTCCTGCGAGTACAGCTTGGTGCTGGAGGTGATCCCCGGATCGGGGAGGTCGGAGACGATCACGTCGAAGCGGTCGCGGGCGGCGGGTCCGCGCAGCCAGCGGAAGGCGTCCTGGGAGACGACGCCCAGGCGCGGGTCCTCGTAGGCGCGGCCGTTGAGGGCGGAGAGCATCGGGTCGGTGCGGGCGAGCTCGACCACGCCGGGGTCGAGCTCGACGACGGTGACGGAGGTGACGTCCGGGTAGCGCAGCACCTCGCGGGCGGCGAGCCCGTCGCCGCCGCCGAGGACCAGGACGCGGGCGTGCGGGCCGGTCATCGCGGGGTGGACCAGGGCCTCGTGGTAGCGGTACTCGTCGTAGCCGCTGACCCGGAGCCGTCCGTCGAGGTAGAGGTCGAGGGAGCGCGGGGAGCCGGTGGAGGGGCCGGTCAGCACCAGCTCCTGCACCCCGGTCTGCACGGCGACCCGTACCTCCCCGCCGTAGACGGCGGTGCGGGCGACGCGCTCGAAGTCGTCGGCGAGCAGGGTCGCGGAGGCCAGCCCGGCGAGCACGGCCGCGTTGACCGCGAGGAGCAGCCAGCGGCAGCGCCGGCTGAGGTCGCGGCGGAACAGCCACAGGACGAGTCCGCCGCCGGCGAGGGCGTTGACGGTGCCGGTGAGCAGGGCGCCGGTGAGCTGGCCGAGGACCGGCAGCAGCAGGAAGGGGAAGGCGAGCCCGCCGACGAGGGCGCCCACGTAGTCGGCGGCGAACAGGTCGGCGACGGCCCCGCCGGCGTCCTGCCTGCGGATGCGCTGGATGAGGACCATCAGCAGTGGGATCTCGGCGCCGATGAGCACCCCGATGGCGAAGGAGAACGCGACGAGCGCGGGCCGGGACTCCCCCAGCCAGGCGAAGCTCGCGTACAGGGCCATGGCGGAGAAGCCGCCGAGCAGGGCGAGCCCGGCCTCGATGGCCACGAAGCCGAAGGCGGGGCGGGTGCGGAGCCGTTTGGCGAGGAGGGAGCCGACGCCCATGGCGAAGACCATGACGGACAGCACGACGGACGCCTGGGTGACGGAGTCGCCGATGAGGTACGAGCCGAGGGCGAGCAGCTCCAGCTCGTACACGAGCCCGCAGGCGGCGCAGACGAACACCGTGGCCAGGACGAGGAGTCGGCCGGTCCGGGGCGGTACGGGCAGGGCGGCCGGGACGGTCTGCACGCCCCGCGGCTCCGCCGCCGGGAGCACCCCGCGGGGGGCGGAACGGTCGATCATGCAGCGAACCGTACGTCACCACCCACTGGCACCCTGTCACCCACATGGGTGCAAGTGCCGCATAGATCCCGCCAGTTGGCGTAATCAGTTCGCAACGGGGCGGATCGGACAGGCCGGCTAGACGGACGCCCCCATCCGGACCCCCACCCGGGTGCGGGTGGCCACCAGCTGGCCCTCCTGCGGGTAGGCGTGCCAGGTCCGCCAGCGCACCTGCCCCTCGTGCCGCTGCGCGAGCATGGCGGTGAAGGCGTGCGGGTCACCCGGGAAGGTGCCCGCCAGGCCGTTCGGGTGATCCGCGACCAGGGCCAGCAGTTCCTGGGCCCGTCCCGCGAAGGAGCCGCGCGAGAGGGTCTCGACGCGCGCGGCGAACTCGTACTCCCAGTCCCCCACCCGCTTGGCCACGCCCAGCGGCAGCGGCGTCCGGCTGCCGGGCATGCAGGCGACCGTCTCCGAGCAGAGCACCTCGCCCTCCTCCAGGAGCACCTGATGGGAGGCCCCGAGCAGGCGCAACTCCACCTTCGCGTCCTCGAGCTGGAGGTTCAGTACGGCCAGGGCGGGCAGCCGGTCCCGTCCCAGGGCCCAGGCGAGATCGGCGGCACGCGTGTCGGTGTAGGTGGTCTGGAGGGTCGTGAGCATGAGTCGGCTCCGCAAACGCGCGAGGGAGAGGGGCCGGGTCCCGCCAGCGGCAATCAACGGGCGGGGGGACACCGGCACGGGTCCACAGGAAGTCCAGGGAGGTCCTCCGAGGACTGGCTCAACCGAGGGAATCATGAAAGGCACGGCACTCACAGCGCTTTTACCCAACTTGACGGGGTTTACATCCCCTCGGGGGCTACCCGGTTCAGGTGTTCAACGACAGGCCGCCCGTACGCCTTCGTACGCGCCCGAACAAGAAGACGCCCGAAGGAAGTTGTCCCCACCGGGCGCCGTGTCCACGCGGCCGCGGCCGCCCCGCTCCAGTGTCAGCTGCCCCCGCACCCGCCGCCACCGCAGGACGAACCGCAGGAGGACGACGAACCGCACGAGGACGAGGAACCGCAGGAGGACGAGGAGCCCCCGCCACCGGCCCACCAGCTGCCGGAACCGGACCCGCCGCCGCTCCCGAGTCCGCCGCCCCCGCCGCCCGCATTCTTCGCGATCCAGAGGATCCCACCGACGATCACCGCGATGATCACCCAGACGACCATGTGCTCGCCCCTTTCCGATATCCCCGGTCCCCCGGGGGGCGGGATCCCCGCGTCCCGCGTGCAGGGGGGATGCCCGCAGGCCAAACCCGCCAAAGCACACTTGAGCAACTCCAGAGGTTCCCCGCAGGATGGCGCCCATGAGCGCACCCGTGGGCAGCGACCGCCCCTTCCTGAACCGCCGCCTGGCGGCCTTCGGCACCACGATCTTCGCGGAGATGTCGGCGCTGGCCGCCCGCACCGGCTCCATCAACCTGGGCCAGGGCTTCCCCGACACCGACGGCCCCGCCGAGATCGCCGAGGCCGCCGTCCGGGCGATCCGCGACGGCCGGGGCAACCAGTACCCGCCGGGCCCGGGCGTCCCCGAGCTCCGCGAGGCGATCGCCGCCCACCAGCAGCGCTTCTACGGCCTCTCCTACGACCCCGACACGGAGGTGCTGGTCACGGCGGGCGCCACCGAGGCCATCGCCGCCGCCCTCCTCGCCCTCCTCGAACCCGGCGACGAGGTCATCGCCCTGGAGCCGTTCTACGACTCCTACGCCGCCTGCATCGCCATGGCGGGCGCCGTCCGCGTTCCGCTGACCCTGCGCGCCCCGCACTTCCGGCCCGACCTCGACGCCCTGCGCGACGCCGTCACCCCGCGCACCCGCCTGCTCCTGCTCAACACCCCGCACAACCCCACCGGCACCGTCCTCACCCGCGAGGAGCTCGCCGCCATCGCCGAACTGGCCGTCGAGCGCGACCTGCTCGTCGTCACGGACGAGGTGTACGAGCACCTGGTCTTCGAGGGCGGCCACACCCCGCTGGCCTCCCTGCCCGGGATGCGCGAGCGCACCGTCACCATCTCCTCCGCCGGCAAGACCTTCTCCTTCACCGGCTGGAAGGTCGGCTGGATCACCGCCCCGCCCGCACTGGTCTCGGCCGTCCGCTCGGCCAAGCAGTTCCTCACCTACGTCTCCTCCGGCCCCTTCCAGTACGCCGTCGCCGAGGCCCTCGCCCTCCCCGACACCTACTACGACGACTTCCGCGCCGACCTCGCCGCCAAGCGCGACCTGCTCACCGAGGGCCTGACCGCCGCCGGGTTCCAGGTCTTCCGCCCCCAGGGCACCTACTTCATCACCACCGACATCTCCCCCCTCGGCGAGAAGGACGGCCTGGCCTTCTGCCGCGCCCTGCCCGAGCGCTGCGGGGTCGTCGCCATCCCGAACCAGGTCTTCTACGACGACCGCGAGGCCGGCGCGACCCAGGTCCGCTGGGCCTTCTGCAAGAAGACGGGGGTCCTCCGCGAAGCCGTGGACCGTCTTCGGGCACTCTAGGGCTCGACATGGACGTGACGACGAGACAGACCCGGCCCGCGCCCGCGCGGGCCCCACGAAGACCGGAGACGGCCTGGTCGGCCGGGCTCGCCCTCGCGGTGTTCGCCGCCCTGCGCGGAGCCGGGGCGCTGGTGATCACCCTCGGGGCCTGGTGGGAGGGGCGCAACCCGGTGAAGGTGCTCGGGGGGTCCTGGGACTCCTACTGGTACCTCTCCATCGCCACCAACGGCTACGGCCGCACCCAGATGTGGCCAGCCTCCGATTCCATCCAGAGCGACTACGCCTTCTTCCCGCTGTACCCGGTGCTGGTGCACCTCACCGGCGGCGGCCCCGTCGCCGCCCTCGCGGTGGCCTGGACGGCCTCCGCGGTGGCCGCCGTCGGGGTGTACCGGATCGGGGAGCGGCTGCTCGGGGCGCGGGCCGGGGTGCTGCTCGTCGCGCTGTGGGCCTCGCTGCCGCACGCGGTGGTGCTGAGCCTCGGCTACACGGAGCCGCTGCTGTGCGCGCTGGCCGCCTGGGCCCTGTACGCGCTGCTGCGGGAGCGGTGGCTGTGGGCGGCCTCCCTGGCGGTGCTCGCCGGGCTGACCCGGCCCACCGGGATCGCCGTGGCCGCCGCCGTGAGCGTGGTGGCGCTGCGGGAGGTCCTGAGGGGCAGCCGCGCGCCCGCGGTGTGGGCGGCCGGGCTGCTCGCGCCCGCGGGCTGGGCGGCGTACGTCGTGTCCGTCGGGGTGCGCCGCCACGAGCTGCTCGGGTACTTCACCGTCCAGCGGCAGTGGGGCTCGCACTTCGACTTCGGCGCGGGCACGGCCAAGGTGGTGTCCAAGGTGCTGACCGGCGGGGACGTCACGATCCCGGTGGCCATGACGGTGGCCACGCTGGCCGCGGCGGTGCTGTTCGCGGTGTTCCTGCTGCTGGAGCGGGCGCCGCTGGCGCTGCTCGCGTACACCGCCATGCTGCTGGTGATCACGATCGGCGGGGCGGGGTTCTTCGAGTCCAAGCCGCGGTTCCTGCTGCCCGCGTTCCCGCTGCTGCTGCCGCTGGCCGCCGCCATGGCGAAAGCCCGGCCGCGCACGGCGGTCGCGGTGACCGCCGGTCTGGCCGGGCTCTCGTGCGGCTACGGGGCGTACCTCACGCTCCTCGCGAAGGTACCCCTCTAGGGGCCGTGGGGGGCGGGGACGGCTAGGCGTCGCCCCCGCCGTCGGAGTCGGAGTCGTCCTCGGCGGAGTCGACCTCCTTCTCCAGGCCGAGCTGCTCGATGAGCCACTTGTCGAACTCGATCGACGCGCGGACCCAGCTGACCGTGGAGGACACGAAGTGCTCCAGGCTGACGCCGGTGCCGATCAGCATCTGCGCCTCGCCGATCAGCCGGACAGAGCCGTCGTCGTGCGTGTGGCTGTAGACCTTGGGCCACAGGGTGCGGCGGTTCCAGTCGTCGATCGATTCGAGCAGCTGCGGCTTGTCGTCGATCGCGTGCGGACGGTCGTAGAAGGTCCGGACGGAGAAGACCTGCTGCTCGCCCTCACCACGGAACATGAAGTACGTGCGGAAGTCCTCCCACGGCGCCGCGAGGTCACCCTCGTCGTCGACGACGTACTTGAGCTCCATCTGTTCCAGGAGCTGCTTCACCAGGTCCTGGTCGGGGACGACGGGGCCCGCCGGTCCCGTGGCCTGCGGTTCGGGCTGACCCCCGAAGTTCGGAATCGAGGCCGGGTCGATGCTCACCGTGTACTTCCCTTCGTGCGGATACAGCCATCCTCCACCATCGCGCCTACCCCGTGTCCACCCCCGCACGCCCGATCCGCTCCGGGCGGACACGGGGGCGGACCGGTCCTTACCTCGGGGCCTACAGGGCCCGGCCCACCAGCAGGCCGTCACCGGCCACGTCGACCCGTACCGTGTCGCCGTCCCTGACCTCGCCGGACAGGATCTCCTTGGCCAGCCGGTCGCCGACGGCCGTCTGGATCAGGCGGCGCAGGGGGCGGGCTCCGTACGCCGGGTCGTTGCCCTTGTCGGCCAGCCAGGCCAGCGCCTCGGGCGTGACGTCCAGGCCGAGCCGGCGGTCGGCGAGGCGCTTGGCCAGGCGGGAGATCTGCAGCTCGGCGATGTGCGCCAGCTCGTCCCGGGTGAGGGCCGAGAAGACGACGAGGTCGTCGAGGCGGTTGAGGAACTCCGGCTTGAAGCTCGCCCGGACCACCTCCAGGACCCGGGTCTTCTTGTCCTCGGCGGAGGCGACCGGGTCCACCAGGAACTGGCTGCCGAGGTTGGAGGTCAGGATCAGGATGGTGTTGCGGAAGTCGACGGTGCGGCCCTGGCCGTCGGTGAGGCGGCCGTCGTCGAGGACCTGGAGCAGGATGTCGAAGACCTCGGGGTGGGCCTTCTCGACCTCGTCCAGCAGCACCACGCTGTACGGGCGCCGGCGCACGGCCTCGGTGAGCTGACCGCCCTCCTCGTAGCCGACGTAGCCGGGCGGGGCGCCGACGAGCCGGGCCACGCTGTGCTTCTCGGAGTACTCGGACATGTCGATGCGGACCATGGCCCGCTCGTCGTCGAAGAGGAAGTCCGCGAGGGCCTTGGCCAGCTCGGTCTTGCCCACGCCCGTGGGGCCCAGGAAGAGGAACGAGCCGGTCGGCCGGTCCGGGTCGGCGATGCCGGCGCGGGTGCGGCGCACGGCGTCCGCGACGGCCCGTACGGCCTCGGTCTGGCCGATCAGGCGGCGGCCCAGCTCGTCCTCCATGCGCAGGAGCTTCTGGGTCTCCCCTTCGAGGAGGCGGCCGGCCGGGATGCCGGTCCAGGCGCCGACCACGTCGGCGATGTCGTCCGGGCCGACCTCGTCCTTGACCATGCTGTCCTTGACGGGACCGGCCGCGGCCTCCTCCTCGGTGGCCTCGGCGAGCTCGCGCTCCAGCGCGGGGATCTCCCCGTAGAGCAGCTTGGAGGCGGAGTCGAAGTCGCCGTCGCGCTGGGCGCGCTCGGCCTGGCCGCGCAGGTCGTCCAGGCGCTCCTTGAGCTCGCCGACGCGGTTGAGGGACTGCTTCTCCTTCTCCCAGCGGGCGGTGAGGCCGCGCAGTTCCTCCTCCTTGTCGGCGAGGTCCTTGCGGAGCTTCTCCAGGCGTTCGATCGAGGCCGGGTCGGACTCGTTCTTCAGGGCCAGCTCCTCCATGCGCAGGCGGTCGACGGAGCGCTGGAGCTCGTCGATCTCCAGCGGGGAGGAGTCGATCTCCATGCGCAGCCGGGAGGCGGCCTCGTCGACGAGGTCGATGGCCTTGTCGGGGAGGAAGCGGGAGGTGATGTACCGGTCGGAGAGGGTGGCGGCGGCGACCAGGGCGCTGTCGTTGATGACGACCTTGTGGTGGGCCTCGTAGCGGCCCTTGAGGCCGCGCAGGATCGCGATGGTGTCCTCGACGGTCGGCTCCGCGACCAGCACCTGCTGGAAGCGGCGCTCCAGGGCCGGGTCCTTCTCGACGCGCTCGCGGTACTCGTCGAGGGTGGTGGCGCCGACCATGCGCAGCTCGCCGCGGGCCAGCATGGGCTTGAGCATGTTGCCCGCGTCCATGGCGGAGTCCCCGCCGGCGCCCGCGCCGACGACGGTGTGGAGCTCGTCGATGAAGGTGATGATCTGGCCCTCGCTCGACTTGATCTCGGCGAGGACCGTCTTGAGGCGCTCCTCGAACTCGCCGCGGTACTTCGCGCCGGCGACCATCGCGCCGAGGTCGAGGGAGACGAGCCGCTTGTTCTTCAGGGACTCGGGGACGTCGCCCTTGACGATGCGCTGCGCCAGGCCCTCGACGACGGCGGTCTTGCCGACGCCGGGCTCGCCGATGAGGACCGGGTTGTTCTTCGTGCGGCGGGAGAGGACCTGGACGACGCGCCGGATCTCGTGGTCGCGGCCGATGACGGGGTCGAGCTTGCCCTCGCGGGCGGCTGCCGTGAAGTCGGTGCCGAACTTCTCCAGGGCCTTGTACTGGCCCTCGGGGTCGGGGGTGGTCACCCGCCGTCCTCCTCGTGCGTTCTCGAAGGCGGCCAGCAGTTTCCCGGCGGTCGCGCCCTGGGCGGAAAGGACCTCACCGGCCGGGCCGCCCTTGGCGGCGACGGCGATGAGGAGGTGTTCGGTGGAGAGGTAGTCGTCCCCGAGGGTCTTGGCCTGGGCGTCGGCCTCCGCGAGCACGGCGAGCAGATCGCGGCTGGGCTGCGGGGGCGCGACGGTGGAGCCGGTGACGCTGGGCAGGGCGGCGAGCAGCCGCTCCGCGCCGGCGCGGACGGCGGCCTGGTCGGCCTCGGTCGCGGCGAGGAGGTCGGTGATGTTCTCGTTGTCCACGCCGGCGAGCAGGGCCAGCAGCAGGTGCGCGGGGGTCAGGTCGGCGTGGCCGTCCTTGACGGCCCTGCTGGTGGCCGCGTTCAGCGCGTCGCGGCTCTTGTTGGTCAGCTCGGCGTCCACTCTCGGTTTCTCCTCTCCGGCGGGTCCATGCATAACCCTGACAGGTTCAGCGTCTGCAAAGTTGAGTCTATTCCACTCAAGGCCGGTTTCGGCCCGGACATATGCTTCGGGCCATGTCTGTTTCGAAGCCGGTCCACGACGTACTCAACCCGACGCCCGAATACCTCGCCTTCTGGCGGGAGCGGCACGTCTGCACCCTGACCACCCCCCGGCCCGACGGGACCCCGCACGTGGTGCCGGTGGGCGTGACGTACGACCCGGAGGCCGGGATCGCGCGGGTGATCAGCAGCAAGCACAGCAAGAAGGTGCGCAACGTCCTGGAGGCCCCGGACGGAGCGGCGCGGGTGGCGGTGTGCCAGATGCAGGGCCGGCGCTGGGCCACCCTGGAGGGGCGCGCGGTGGTCCGTACGGACGAGGCGTCGGTCGCCGACGCGGTGGCGCGCTACGCGGAGCGGTACGGGCGGGTGCCCTCGCCGAACCCCGACCGGGTGGTCCTGGAGATCACCCTGGACCGGGCGATGGGCCGGGCCTGAGGAAAACGGCCGGATTCGAGCGGTCCTCCAGCGCTTCTCATCCGGTCCTCAGCCGATTGTCCTGTTCGGCCACTGGACGCGGACATCACAACGGCGCCATCGTGGTCAGGTCCACGATGGCGCCGTTGTGTGGGGGAAGCACCTGGAGCGATCTGCAACGACGGGGGAATCGCCTCAGGCACTGCGGGGGGTGGCGGCGGTGATATCGGGTTCGAAGAGCTGGTGATCACGCTGATCGAGGTTGACGAAGACCATGCCGTACCGCACTTCGCAGCGGACGGGCTGCGGTGCGCCCCGGGGGCGGCGCAGGCAGCGGTAGGCGCGGACGTCCTCGTCCTCCTCTCGCACGATGACGATGGGCTGGCCGAACAGGGTGACCATCAGCGAATCGCCGGCGTAGGGGATCGCCGTGGCGAGGTCGATGAACTGCCAGCCAGAGCGGTACGCCGAAGCCATCTCGCGCCGGAAGTCGCGGTCGTCGGGGGTCATCAGGCGGCCTTCGCAGGGATGGTGTCCCAGCCGAGATCGGTGCCGAGGGCGCCGGTACGGGTGCTGGGGGCCACGTCCCAGCCGAGATCGGGCTTACCGGCCGGACCGGAGGCCGCGCGGGCAACCTGCCCGGCGTTTCCCGCGTCCTCACTGACGGCGACTGCCGCACCGAAGACCGCAACGGCGGAGAAAACAACGGCAAGCGCCGAGCGAAGCATTCTCTTATACATGGTCGGCTTCGTCCTCACTTGATGGAATCCTCTCCCCCGCACTGTCAGACGATGGCTCATTCAGGCACGTCAGTGCCACAGGGACGATGCATCATGTTCTTACATGTTCAGGACCCTGGGGGGTGCAGATTTGGTGGCAAGCGAGACAAACCCGACACATCGCCACCCCGTCACGGAGATGTGCGCCGAGGGAGCGCGCGTGTACGCCGCGGCCCTGAGCACCGGCCGCGTGGCCCGCGGCGAGGTCAGGAACGCCCCCTGCCTGCTCGAATTCGCCCTGCTGCGGCCCGACCCGGATGACGCGAACCAGCTCCGCGCGGTTCCCCCGTCCGTCGCGCTCGCCCAGCGGCTCCATCCGCTCGAACGGGAGATCCAGGACCGCCGGCGCACCGCCGTCGAACTGACCGACGCATTCGAGCCGTTCCTCACCATCAGCGCCCAGAGCCCCGCCAACACGCACGCCATCACGGTGCTGGAGGGGATCGACCAGATCAACGCCGCCCTCGACCTGGCCACCGCCGAGTGCCACACCGAGGCCCTGACCGTCCAGCCGGGCGGCGGCCGGTCGTCGTTCATCCTCACCGAGGCACTGGAACGCGCCCAGCCGCTGATCGACCGCGGGGTCAGCATCCGCACGCTCTACCAGCACACCGTGCGGCACAGCCAGGGCACCCTCGCCTACGTGGACCGGATCTCCACGGGCAAGGTGGAGATCCGCACGCTGGAGGAGCTCATCGAGCGTCTCATGATCTTCGACCGTACGGTGGCCTTCATCCCGGCGAGCGATGACCGGAAAGTGGCCCTGGAGTTGCGCCACCCGGGACTGATCGACTATCTGATCCGGGTCTTCGAACAACTGTGGCGCAGAGCCGTGCCGTTGACCGACGAGGTCACGTACACGCACAACCCGGACGGCATCTCGGGCGTCCAGCGCTCCATCGCCCAGCTCCTCATCGAGGGGCACGTGGACGAGGCCATCGCCCGCCGGCTGGGGATGAACGTACGCACCTGCCGCGCGCACATCGCGAAGCTGGCCGCCGCCCTCGGCAGCGGCAGCAGAGCCCAGCTGGGCTACCTCATCGCCCAGTCCGGCATCCTGCACAGCGACGGCCCCCAGGAGGCCGCCACGGCCTGTCAGGGGCCCACTGAGCGCCTCACGGCACCGCGCTGAGGGAACAAGGCCGAAGGCCCCGCCCGGGGCCCCCTCGACGGCGGAGGGGGGCCCGGACGGGGCCTTCGTACGCGCTGCCTGCCGCGTCCGTCAGTCCATCGGGCGCTTGGGACGCCAGACGACCAGGGCGTTGCCCGGCTGCGGCGGCTGGTACGGGACCAGGTCGCGGCGGTACGAGGCGTGCACCGCGGCCTCGCGGGCCCGCAGGGCGGCGGCCGCGCCGTCCACGGCCGTGGACAGCTCGGCGACGCGCTGCTGGAGCGCGGCCACCTGGTTCTCCAGCTCGATGATCCGCTTGATGCCCGCCAGGTTGATGCCCTCGTCCTGGGACAGCTGCTGCACCGTGCGCAGCAGCTCGATGTCCCGGGCCGAGTACCGCCGGCCGCGCCCGGCCGTGCGGTCCGGGGAGACCAGGCCGAGGCGGTCGTACTGGCGGAGGGTCTGCGGATGGAGTCCCGAGAGCTGGGCGGCCACCGAGATCACGTAGACCGGTGTCTCGTCGGTCAACTGGTACGCCCCCTCACCGAAGCGGGGCTGTCGTCGGCGGCCTTCCATGTCAAGCTCCCTTCGCGGACTCGAACAGCAGGGCGCGCGGGTCGTCGGACTCGGTGGCGTCCCGGTACATCTCCAGGGCCTCGCGGGCCTTGTCGGACAGCTCCGCCGGTACCGCGACCTCCACCGTGACGAGCAGGTCGCCGCGGGTGCCGTCCTTGCGGACCGCGCCCTTGCCGCGGGCCCGCATCGTACGGCCCGTCGGGGTGCCCGGGGGCAGCTTCAGCGTGACCGCCGGGCCGCCCAGGGTCGGGACCTTGATGTCGGCGCCGAGGGCCGCCTCGGCGATCGTCACGGGCACGGTCACCGTGAGGTTGTCGTCCTTGCGGCCGAAGACCGGGTGGGTGCCGACGTGCACGACGACGTACAGGTCGCCCGCCGGGCCGCCGCGCTCGCCCGGGCCGCCCTTGCCGCGCAGCCGGATCCGCTGGCCGTCGGAGACGCCCGCCGGGATCCGGACCTGCATGGTCCGGGAGGACTTGGCGCGCCCGCTGCCCTTGCAGACCTCGCAGGGGTTCTCCGCGATCAGGCCGCGGCCCTTGCAGTCGGCGCAGGGGTCGGTCAGCGAGAACCCGCCGCCGCTGCCCCGGGAGACCTGGCCGGTGCCGACGCAGGTCGGGCACACCCGGGGCGTGCCGTTCTTGTCGCCGGTGCCCGAGCAGGCCTTGCAGGGGGCCTGCGAGGACATCCGCAGCGGGACGGTCGCCCCGTCGACGGCCTCGGTGAAGGAGAGCGTGACCTCGGACTCGATGTCCTGGCCGCGGCGCGGCTGGGTGCGGGTGCCCGCACCGGCGCCGGCGCCGCGGTTGAACAGGCCGCCGAAGACGTCGCCGAGGCCGCCGCCGAAGCCGCCCTGGCCGCTGCCCTGGGCGCCTCCGAAGAGGTCGCCCAGGTCGAAGTTGAACGAGCCGCCCCCGCCCGGACCGGGGCGGAAGCCTCCGTTGCCGAACAGGGTGCGGGCCTCGTCGTACTCCTTGCGCTTCTTGGCGTCGCCGAGGACGTCGTTCGCCTCGGAGATCTCCTTGAAGCGCGCCTCGGCCGAGGCGTCGCCCTTGTTGGCGTCCGGGTGGAACTCGCGGGCGAGCTTCCGGTACGCCTTCTTGATCTCGGCCTCGGTGGCGTCCTTCGGGACACCGAGGACCTTGTAGTAGTCCTTCTCGACGAAGTCCTTCGTGCTCATCCCCGGTGACCCTCCTCTCGGATGCCTACATGGTGTGCGTCAGCCCTTGTCGGGGGCATCGGTGTCCTTGTCGGACGGCGTGTCGCCGTCCGCGGACTCGGACTTGGCAGCGGGTGCCGCGCCCGGCTGGGGCTCGGCCACCGCGACCCGCGCGGGGCGGATCGTACGCTCCCCGATCCGGTACCCCGGCTGCAGGATCGCCACGCAGGTCGTCTCGGTGACGTCCGGCGCGTACGAGTGCATCAGGGCCTCGTGGATCGTCGGGTCGAAGGGCTCGCCCTCCTTGCCGAACTGCTGCAGCCCCATCTTGGCGGCGGCCGTCTCCAGCGACTCGGCCACCGACTTGAAGCCGCCGACCACCTCGCCGTGCTCCCGGGCCCGGCCGATGTCGTCCAGGGTCGGGAGGAGCTCCGACAGCAGGTTCGCGACCGCGATCTCCTTGACGGCGACCCGGTCCCGCTCCACGCGGCGGCGGTAGTTCTGGTACTCGGCCTGGAGCCGCTGGAGGTCCGCGGTGCGCTCGCCGAGCGCGGTACGGGCCTGGTCCAGCTGCGCCAGGAGAGCGATGTCCTGAGCGTCCCCGGCGGGGGCCGCCGCCTCCTCCTCGGAGGAGTCGGCGGCCTTCGCCTCGGCGTCGTCAGCGGCCGAGCCGGTGGGGACGTCGGGCTTCTCCTCGAAGCCCGGGGTCTCCTCCGACATCAGACCTGGCCGCCCTTCGGCTTGTCCTCGTCGACGATCTCGGCGTCGACGACGTCGTCGTCGGCCTTGGCGTGGCCCGCGTCACCGGCGCCGCCGCCGGCCTGCGCGGCCTGGGCGTCGGCGTAGATGGCCTGGCCCAGCTTCTGGCTGACCGCGGCGAGCTTCTCGGTGGCGGTGCGGATCTCGGCGGTGTCCTCGCCCTTGAGCTTGTCCTTCAGCTCGGTGACGGCCGTCTCGACCTCGGTCTTGACCTCGGCCGGGACCTTGTCCGCGTTGTCCGCGAGGAACTTCTCCGTCTGGTAGACGAGCTGCTCGCCCTGGTTGCGGGACTCGGCGGCCTCGCGGCGGCGGTGGTCCTCCTCCGCGTACTGCTCGGCCTCCTGGCGCATGCGGTCGACCTCGTCCTTGCCGAGCGAGGAGCCGCCGGTGACGGTCATCTTCTGCTCCTTGCCCGTGCCGAGGTCCTTGGCCGTGACGTGCATGATGCCGTTCGCGTCGATGTCGAA